>DCIZ01000027.1 GCA_002317305.1 Campylobacter sp. UBA1713 | reverse complement strand
TGCGGCTCCCTTGCGAATGACGGCGTTGGTTCGGGCTTTTTCGAATTTGCAAATTTCTGCATTCCGCCATCTGTTTTCCGCACGGTTGCTTATTTTTTCGGCACAACTAGCATGTTTATGTAGCGTCCTTCAAGTGCGGGGTCGTTTTGTCGCTCGCCTACATCTTTGACGAGATCCCACACTTTTACTAGCGTTTTTACGCCCACTTCTGGCGAATTTAGCTCGCGTCCTCGCAAAAAGACACGAAATTTGACATGTTTGCCTTCGCTCAAAAATTCCCGCGCGTGTTTGACCTTGTAGTCAATGTCATTTTGTGCTATTTTGCACGAAAATTTTATCTCTTTTACCTCGACCGCCTTTTGCTTCTTTTTCGCCTCTTTTAGCTTTTTCTCTTGTTGATATTTGAACTTCGAATAGTCCATGAGCTTGCACACAGGCGGTTTTGCATCGGCAGAGACGAGCACAAGGTCTACGCCCAAACGCCGTGCGTGCCCTAGTGCCTCTTCGCGACTTATGACGCCATAAACCGTGCCATCATCACCGATGCATCTTACTTCTGCCGAACGAATTTCTTCGTTTAAAAAAACATTTTTCTCTCTACTCAAAAACTTACCTCTTTTAGTTTATTTTGAACAAATGTGTAAAATTCGCCCAAGCTGCTTTCGCTTTGCTCGCGCGTTTGTCTGTCTCTCAGCGCTACACTTCTGCTGCTGACCTCTTTGTCGCCTAAAACGATGATGAGTGGCACGTGTGCTTTTTCGGCGGTGCGAATGCGTTTGTTTAGTGTCTCGCTCTTGCCGTAAATTTCACTCTCCACGCCCAAATTTAAAAGCTCGCTGTGAATCTCTTTTGCGTAGCCAATGTGCGATTCGCCCACAGGGACGATGGCGACTTGTGTAGGGGCGAGCCAAAACGGCAACTCGCCTGCTGTGTGCTCGAGCAAAATGCCTATAAAGCGCTCAAAACTGCCCATGATGGCGCGGTGAAGCATGACTGGACGCTGTTTTGTGTTGTTTTCGTCTACATAAGTGAGGTCGAAACGCTGCGGTAGGTTAAAATCTACCTGAATCGTTCCGCACTGCCACTTGCGTTTTAGCGCGTCTGTGATCTTTATGTCTATCTTTGGTCCATAAAACGCACCGCCACCTTCGTCGATGGTGTAAGGCAAATTTTTCTCATCAAGTGCGTTTTTTAGCGCGTTTGTCGCCGTCTCCCACACTTCGTCATCGCCGACTGCTTTTGCTGGTTTGGTAGAGATCATCATCTCGTAGTCAAATTTAAACTCACGCATTAGCATGTCCACAAAGTCTAAAATTTCATAGACATTTTCTTTTATTTGGCTCGGCATGCAAAAGAGATGTGCGTCGTCTTGGGTAAATTCGCGCACGCGGAAAAGCCCGTGCATAACGCCGCTTTTTTCGTGGCGATGAACGACACCATACTCAAAAAATTTTAGTGGCAAGTCGCGGTAACTTCTAACATCGCTTTGATAGACTTTTATGTGCCCCACACAGTTCATAGGCTTTATGCCGTATTCTTGGTCTTCTATCTGTGTAAAATACATATTTTCTTTGTAGTTAGCGTAGTGCCCGCTGATCTTCCACGCGTCGCTTTTTAAAATTTCAGGTCCGCGCACTGGCTCGTAGCCGCGCAAACGATGCACACGGAAAAGTTTTTGTTCTAGTCTGCTTCGCATGCGAGCGCCTTGCGGTAGCCAAATGGGAAGTCCAGCGCCCACGTCATCGTCAAAACGGAAGAATCCCATCTCAGCGCCTAGCTTTCTGTGGTCGCGTTTTTTGGCTTCTTCTAAAATTCGCAAATGCTCGTTTAACGCCTCTTTTGTAGCAAAGGCTGTGCCGTAAATTCTAGTTAGCATCTCACGCTCTTCGTCTCCACCGAGGTAAGCACCGGCGATTCTAGTGAGCTTAAAGTAGCGACAAAATTTGACATTTGGCACATGCGGACCGCGGCAGATGTCCTCAAAGCCGCCTTGTTGGTAGAGTGAAACCACGCCGTCTGGAATGCGTTTTAAGACCTCTTGTTTTAAGTCGTCATGTGCGTAGCGAGTGGCGACTTCGGACTTTGTAGAGGCTATTTTTTTTATCTCGTCTTTTTGTTCGACAAGCTCTTTCATCTTTTTTTCTATCTGTGCCAGGTCGTCCTCGCCGAGTTTTTCGCCGCTAGCTTTGCTCACGCGGATGTCATAGTAAAAGCCGTCTTCAATGGCGGGTCCTACAAAAAACTTCGCATCTGGGTAGAGTGCTTGAATGGCAGCAGCCATGAGGTGTGCACTGGAGTGTCTGATGACTTCTAGCGCGTCTGTGCTGTTGTCATAAAAAATGGGCTCGCCGCCAACGCCGTCATAGCTTTGCGTGTCTACTACCGCATCGCCAACTTTATAAGCAATAATGTCGCTCATGTTTTTCCTTTGTAAATTTACCTTTCAACTTCCAAACAAACGGAAGAATATGGCGTGATTTTATCTAAACATTTTTTAAACGAAACTGAATTTAAGCTTGTTTTAATGAAAAGATAGCAAAAATCGTAAAATTTTGTATTTAGCATGGCGATGGCAAAGAATCCGCAAATTCACGAAAAAGCAAATTTTGACAAATTCTGTTTTCCGCATTCCGCTCTCTGTTTTCAAAAAAGGGGTCGCAAGGGCTTTGCCCTGTCCCACCGTCTCTGCCCAAACTCTTTCTTTGAGCGAGCTAGTGCGGAATTTTGTGAGCGAAGCGACTTGTGGGGTCGCAGGGGCGAAAGCCCCCGTCCGTCCGTCCCGTCGCCGTTTTTTCTTTGAGTTTCAGCGAAAAGAAAAAACGGCGGCGGGACTACAAAAAGCGTTAGCTTTTTACACAAATTTGATAAAATAGTAATTTTGTAAAAAAGCTTCGCTTTTTTTGTTTAGCCTCCGCCGCTACTGCCTTTTCGCTTTCAGCTCAAAGGCAAGTGGCGGCGGAGGCGGGCAGACGGGGGCTTTGCCCCTGCGACCCCTTTCGGAAAACGGAAAACGGAGTGCGGAATTTGCTATTTTACAAAATCGTGAAAACCAAACGCCGTAATTCTGAGTGGAGCGAAGCGACACGAAGAATGACGGCGTTTGGTTTTGACATTTGTTTTTACATTTTCAAATTTTCTTTTTCCACGTTTCACAAAACTCACTCAAAAAGCACTCTTCGCACTTTGGTTTTACAGCTTTGCATGTGTAGCGCCCAAAAAGCACCATCGCCTGGTGCAAGTAGTTTAGGTCTGTTTTAAATTTGCGTGTTAGGTCGGCTTCTGTCGCTTCTGGCGTTTTTGCGCGGCTAAGTCCTAGCCTGTGAGAGAGGCGAAAAACGTGCGTATCTACTGCCATTAAATTTGCGCCACACCACTCGATGAGCACCACGTGAGCCGTCTTTTGCCCCACACCAGAGAGTCGCATGAGCTCACTTTCGCTAAGTGGAATTTCACCGCCAAATTCGCTAACGACTGTTTGTGCCATCTTTACTAAATTTGCCGCTTTGTTGTTGAAAAACGAACAGCTTTCTATGAGCATCTTTACGTGCGAGAGTTTTGCATTTGCCAAAGACGCCACGTCAGGATATGCTTCAAATAGTGCGGGCGTGATGAGATTCACTCTTTTGTCAGTGCACTGGGCTGAAAGCATGACACAGACTAAAAGTTCGTAGAGAGTGCTAAAACGAAGTTCTGTTGTGGGCTTTGAAAAGTGTGTTAAAAGAAGTTGTTTTATGTGGTCGGCTTTTGTCATGGTTTTACCTTAATTAAATTTAGAATTTGGTATTATAGCAAGTTTTTTTTAAAGTTAATGTGGTATAATTACGACAAGTTTTATCTTATTAAGGAGAAGTTAAGGATGAACGTTTATTTGGACAACAACGCAACTACCCCGCTAGACCCAGAAGCTCGCGAGGCGATGTTGCCTTTTTTAGATGAGAAATTTGGCAACCCAAATTCACTTCACGCATACGGAAGTGCCACGCACAAACCGCTCCAAAACGCACTTGACAGCTTATATGAGAGCCTAAATGCTGCAAACGAGGACGACATCATCATCACAAGTTGTGCTACTGAGAGTAACAACTGGGTGATGAAAAGCATCTTTTTTGACCAAATTTTTGGTGGCGAGCGCAAAAAGATCATCATCTCTGGCGTAGAGCATCCTGCCATCGTGGCGAGTGCTGAATTTTTGACACGTTTTGGCGTTGAGGTTGTAAAGTTGCCAGTAGATTCAAACGGGCTTTGTAGCGAGAGTGACCTAGAAGCCGTCATAGACGACAAAACGGCACTTGTGAGCATCATGTGGGCAAACAACGAAACGGGCATGATCTTTGACGTAGCCAAATTTGCTGACATAGCTCACGCTTACGGCGCGCTTTTTCACACGGATGCGACGCAGGCAGTGGGAAAGATAGCGGTAAATTTAAAACGCGTGGATGTGGATTTGCTCAGTTTTTCGGCACACAAATTTCACGGACCAAAGGGCGTGGGCGGGCTTTTCATACGAAAAGGCATCGAGCTTAGTCCGCTTTTTAATGGCGGCGAGCACATGGGCGGTAGGCGAAGCGGCACGCTAAACGTGGCGGGCATCGTGGGGATGGGCGTGGCACTCACAAACGCGGTGAAATTTATGGACTTTGAAAATTCGCATGTGAGACGTTTAAGGGACAAACTAGAAGATGAAATTCTAACCATAAAAGACACTTTTGTGGTGGGCGAGCGAGAGAGGCGTGTGCCAAACACGATTCTAGCATCCATAAAAGGCGTCGAGGGCGAGGCGATGCTTTGGGACTTAAACCGCGCTGGCATCGGAGCTAGCACGGGCTCAGCGTGCGCTAGCGAGGCTTTGGAGAGCAACCCTATCATGGAAGCCATCGGGGCAGATGACGACCTGGCACACACGGCACTTCGCCTCTCTCTTTCTAGGTTTAACACCGAAGCAGAAGTGGACTACGCCGCTAATGAGATAAAAAAAGCGGCACAGAGGTTAAGGGCTATATCTAGCAGTTATGCGGAAAACTAAATTTAAAAAAGGCTAAAAATGGCACGAAAAAATTTGATAAATGGCAGTATTTGGGACGAGTATTCGCAGAAAGTTCAAGAGTCGATGAACAACCCTAAAAATATGGGCGAGATAAGCGAAGAGCAGGCAAAAGAGATGGGCTGCAAGCTCATAGTGGCGGACTTTGGTGCGGAGAGTTGTGGCGATGCGGTGCGACTTTACTGGGCAGTGGACGAGGCTAGCGAGGTGATAAAAGAGGCGAAATTTAAGAGCTTTGGGTGCGGAACGGCTATAGCATCTAGCGACTACATGGCAGAGCTTTGTAAGGGAAAGACGGTTAGCGAGGCGGTGAAGATCACAAACATAGACGTCGAGCGTGCCATGCGAGATGAGCCGGACAAACCTGCCGTTCCGCCACAAAAGATGCACTGCTCAGTCATGGCATATGACGTCATAAAAGCCGCTGCGGCTAAATTTAAGGGCGTGGACATGGCACACTTTGAGGATGAGATCATCGTTTGTGAGTGTGCTCGCGTTTCGCTAGGCACCATAAAAGAGGTCATACGCCTAAACGACTTAAAGTCAGTCGAGGAGATAACCCAATACACAAAAGCGGGTGCGTTTTGTAAAAGCTGCGTAAAGCCGGGCGGGCACGAGGCGAAGGAGTATTATTTGGTAGATATTTTGGCTGAAACGCGTGCGGAGATGGAGGCAGAGAGGTTGGCGAAAAATGCAGAGGTGGCGGTGAGCGGAAGTGGCATAAGTGGCGACCTGTCGTTTGAGGAGCTTACCATCGTGAAAAAATTTAAAGCCATAGAGGCGGTTATAGACGAGCAAATTCGCCCGATGCTAATGATGGACGGCGGGAATTTAGAGATCATAGACGTTCAGGACGGCGGTGAAAACATAGACGTTTACATTCGCTACCTTGGTGCGTGTAGCGGGTGTGCTAGTGGCGCAGGCGGGACGCTTTTTGCCATCGAGGACGTTTTGCAAAGTGCGCTTAGTGCGAAAATTCGCGTGATGCCAGTGTGAGTTAAATTTGAAAAAAGGGTGAAAAAGATGAACGAAATTTTAGAGAAGCTAAAAGGGGTAATATATCCGGGTTTTAAAAAGAGCATCGTGGATTTTGGTTTTGTAAAAGGCATCGAAGGGCGTGTGGTTAGGCTAGAAATTCCGAGTAATAATCCCGAAATAAAACAAAAGCTAGAGGCGGCTTTGGGCGAGTTGGGTTTGACGGCGGAGATTCAAACGCCAAAGGTCGAGGAGCAAAAGAGTAACACACTTAGTGGCAAAAACCTTGTGCCGAGTGTGAAGCACTTCGTGATGGTTTCTAGCGGAAAAGGTGGCGTGGGCAAGAGCACGACTACGCTAAATTTGGCTATTAGCATGGCAAAGATGGGGCTGAAAGTGGGCTTGCTAGATGCTGACATCTACGGACCAAACATCGCTCGCATGATGGGACTGGAAAACGAAAAGGTGGTGGTGGAGGAGGGCAGGCTCGTGCCACTTGAGGCTTTTGGCGTAAAGATGATGAGCATGGGCGTGCTAGCAGAGGCTGGGCAGGGGCTAATTTGGCGAGGGTCGATGGTGATGAAAGTCATCACGCAGTTGCTTGAAGAAGTGGCGTGGGGCGAGCTGGACGTGCTGGTGATGGACATGCCGCCGGGCACGGGCGATGCGCAGCTTACGCTAGCACAAAACGTCCCTGTGAGCTGTGGCGTGTGTGTTTCGACTCCGCAGACGGTGGCGCTAGACGACAGCGCACGGGCGATGGATATGTTTGAGAAGTTGCACATAAAGATAGCGGGCGTTGTGGAGAACATGAGCGGGTTTGTTTGTCCGTGTTGTGGCGAGGAGAGTGATATATTTGGCAAAGATGGCGCGGGCGAGCTGGCTGGTAGATATAACGTGCCGCTTTTGGCGTGTGTGCCTATAGAGCCACAAATTCGCGTAGGTGGCGATGCGGGCAAGCCAGTGAGCTTTTTTGAGCCGACAAGCGTGAGCGCAAAACGCTATGACGAGGCGGCACGAAAAATTTGGGAATTTGTGAGCGAGTCGAAAGGCGACAACGCGGCGATTCAGCCGAAGGTGTGAGTGCGTTCGGAGTGTGTAGTGTGTAGTGCTGAAATTTGCATTTATCATAAAAAGC
>DCIZ01000158.1:366-5304 GCA_002317305.1 Campylobacter sp. UBA1713 | reverse complement strand
AAGAGCACAAAACATTTCTTGAAATTGAGCCAAACTAGTTTTTAGAGATGCCCTTAAATTACTTAAATTTATTTTATTAAAATAAAAATTTAAATAAAAGGAAAAAAAATGACAAACGTTATAAAGATGTTTTACGAGCTTAGGGATGCAAACAGTGGCGAGATTTTGGAGGAGAACACTCAAAATGAAGTCGGCTTTTTGACTGGTTGTGGGCAGATTTTGGAGGCTTTGGAGGAGCAGGTAATCAAGATGAGCGCAGGGCAGAGTGCCACTTTTGTCATTCCGTGCGCGCAAGCTATGGGCGAGTATGAGCCCGAGGCGTTTCAGATGATACCAAAAGAGCAGTTTGCGGGCATCGAGCTAGTCGAGGGAATGGAGCTTTTTGGCGAGGGGACAGAGGGCGACATGGTGCGTGTGATAGTGCGTGAGATAGGCGAGAGTGAGGTGAAGATAGACTTTAACCATCCTTATGCGGGGCTTGATCTTGAATTTGAGGTTACGGTTACAGAAAACCGCGAGGCGACGCCTGACGAGCTAGCAAGCGGTCGCGTGGAGATGCCGCATGCGTGTGGTTGTGGCGGTGGCGGACACGGCGGGTGTGGCGGACACGGGCACGGCGGGCATGGAGGCTGCGGCTGCGGCGGACATGGCGGACACGGGCACGGCGGACACGAGGAGGACGAAGATGAGTGCTGCGGCGGAAGCGAACACGCAAATGGTGGATGCTGCGGTAGGCATAAACACTAGGGTTTAGGGTTTATGGTTTGAGATTTTAGTGAATTTGCTATTCTTTAGAATCTACAAGTAATGTCGCATTCGCAAGGGGTGCAAGCGACCCGAAGAATTCCCCGCCTTTTGAGCGAGTAGAATTTTTAAATTTAAGAAAAAGCGAATTTTTAAAAATTTGCTTTTTCGAATTTTACCTTTTTACCCGCTTGCCAGGCAGGGGATTCTTCGGTAACGGAAAGCAGAAAGCAGAAAGCAGAAAACGGAAAACGGAATTTGTCAAAATTTGCTTTTTTGTGAATTTGACTTTTTTTGTCCTCGCTAGGCAGGGGATTCTTCGGTAACGGAAAGCAGAAAACGGAAAACGGAATTTACGAAAATTTGCTTTTTTGTGAATTTAAAAGATTCTACCCGCTCAAATTTCAGGGGATTCTTCTGTCGGCTTACGCAACCCTTGCGAATGACGGCGGTCTGTTTTTGCTTGTTTTGTTTATAGCAAAATTTTAGTAAAATGCAAAAAAGTCCAAACAAAAAAGTGGGCTACCTAAATTTAGTTAAGTAGTTTTTAGAGGTAAAATTTAGAAAATTGAAAAAGGAGTAAAAATGAAAGAGATATATTTTCGTTCAATACAACACAAATATATTTTTGCACTTGCAAATCTTGATGGCGAGAATCGCTCCGAGATGCTTTGCATCGAGCCAAATTTGTATTATTATAAAAAAGCAGCGAAAAAGTGGCGTGATGAGATAGAGTGCGAGATAACTCAAGACACTGATATAGATAAAACAAAAAAAACGTGTGCGATGTATGAGCTAGAACATCTTTACAAAAGAATGATACAAAAAAGCTTTGAATTTAAAGTCAAAAATGTAAAATACAAAAAACCAAAACATGAAAATGTATATGTGAAAAAAGAGAGATACAAACATTTTGACGATATTATTGGGCAGATAGTCATCACAGATGATGGTGGGCTTTTGTTTCCAGAAAAGTGTATGTTTGAGATGTTTGAAGAGTATGAGAAAGATATGAGATATTTTATTGACAATGAGATATCTAGCGATGGTAAAATCGAACTTGGCGGTCAGTTGTTTATAAAGATGAGCGTGGTCGTAAATTTGCTTTTTAGGCTTTTGTCAGAGAGTGGAGATGGTGAAAAAAGAGCTTTGTATGAGTATGCAAATAAAAGTTTAAATAGCGTTGTAGATTCTGAAATAGTTCAAGCTTTGCGGTCAAGGTTTGAGGAGGATTTTGGTGAGTATTTTGTTTCAGAACAGCATAAATATATCTTTGCACTTTCAAAGTTAGAACCAAAATTTGCAAATAAAATAATCAAAAATACACCGGAGTTATATAGCGATGAAAACAAGGCTAGAAAGTGGCGTGATGAGATGTTACGAAAAATTCACCCTGACTTTTGTAGCATAGAAGGGGCAGAGGAGGCAACAGCAAAGGTAAATAGGCTTTATGAGTCTATGACGGAGGTGGAAAACGATGAATAATAAATTTCAGCTCACTGTCATAGAAACTGCAAATAATATTAGTTATGAAAAGCCAGCACGTAACACGACTTTAATAAAAGATGAGGCATATGACAAGATCGATCGCGCTTTGTCTAAAGTTGCGATAACAAATGCAGGGACAATACTCGTGCCAAAAGATACGCTCGGAACACTCATTAACGCACAAAAAGCAGATGCTAACTTTATATATGAGGAGTTGTCAACAAATTCGAAAATAAACATAAGCAACAAAGATTATATTAAAGGCGAAAGTGTAGTTGGTATGTGTTATAGTCGTTCTGCAGAACACCAAAACACAAACACTAGACGACTGTGCGAATATACACATAAAAGCTTGCTAAACATCAGCACTTCAGATGCTGTGAAAGTAAAACAAAGCGACTATCAAGATTATGCGAGAGAAGAGGAAAAACAACTTTGTAAAAAAAGAAAAAAAGAGTATAGCATCACTCACGATGAGATCACTGGTGAGCCGTTAAAAGGAAATGGCGAATTTCACCATATAGATAAAAAGGCGATATATACCGACCCAGTCAAACGACTTGACATAGATGGCGGAATAGTTATTAACAAAGAGACTCATAATCGTATTACAAAGGAAGGAATCAACAACAAAGAGAAATTAGAGGAATTTAAGAGCCATTTTACCAAAATTTGATTTATCTGAATTTTTGGTGTAGATGTAAATTTGATTATATATTTTGGAGATGCGATGCAAGAGTTTTACTATGAGCTTTTGGTGAAAAGTGGCAGTGCGGATGTGCTGCGTGAATTTGTTTTTGAGCTGGGCGTGAGTGCGGTCGAGGAGGTGGCTGGTGGGTTTGTCGTGAGGGACGACGAGTCGCTTGAAAATTTGCGTTTTGCGCTGGAGGCTTTGTGCGAGCGGCTTGGTGTGGAGGCAGAATTTTCGCTAGAAACTAGACAAAACCGCGACTGGATAGAGGAGTATAAACGCAGTGTAAAGCCTGTTCGTGCGGGGGCTTTTTTTGTGCGACCGAGCTGGGAGGCGGGCGAGAGTGGGCTAGTAGACGTGGTGATAGACCCCGCACTTGCTTTTGGGAGCGGACACCACGAGAGCACAAACATGTGTTTGAGGCTCATTAGCAAGCACTTTTCGGGCGGTTTAGCTAGTGATTTTGCTAGCGAAAATTTGGCAAACTCAAATTTAAATTCGTCTAATTTATCACGCAAAAACGCGGGCAAAACAGCGCTAGATGTGGGTTGCGGAAGTGGAATTCTTAGCATCGCTTTAGCTAAATTTGGCTGGGAGGTCAGTGCGTGCGACACGGACGCTTTGGCGGTTTGTAGCACTGGAGAAAACGCGGCAAAAAACGGCGTGAAGCTAGTGCAAATTTGGGAAGGCTCGGTTACAAGCCACGAAAAAGTGGGCGAAAAAACCTTTGACCTTGTGGTAGCAAACATCATAGCAGATGTGATTCTCATGCTTTCAAACGACTTAAAGTTTCGCATAAAACCGCACGGACACTTGCTTTTGTCTGGCATTTTGAGCCGTTACAAAACGCGAATTTTGGAGGAGTTTGCCGAATTTCGACTGGTCGAAAATTTAAGCGAAGGCGAGTGGGAGAGCTTTTTGTTTGAACGAGTGTGAGGCGGGTGAAAAAGGCGGGCGAAAAAGATGATAGACGTTGCTTTAATATATGACTTTGACGGGACTTTGGCTCACGGCAACATGCAAGAGTATGGTTTTATAAAAAACCTTGGCATGACAAATGCGGAATTTTGGTCAAAATGCCAAAAACTATCGGAAAAAAACGATGCAAGTAGCATTTTGTGCTACATGAAAACCATGCTAAAAGAGGCAGAGTATCATAACATAAAGATAACAAAAGAGCAGTTTAGGCGGTTTGGTGAGAGTGTGGAGCTTTTTGTGGGCGTGGAGGCGTGGTTTAAAGAGATAAACGAATACGGCAAAAAGCGTGGGCTAAACGTCAAGCACTTCATAAATTCGTCTGGGCTGAAAGAGATGATCGAGGGGACAAAGATAGCGCATGAGTTTGAGCAAATTTTTGCCTGTTCGTTCATATATGATGCAAATGGCGTGGCGGAGTGGCCAGCGGTTGCGGTGGATTTTACTTCGAAAACGCAGTTTATGTTCAAAATCAACAAAGGAATAAGAGAAATTCGAGATGACAAACGGATAAACGAATATATAGACGAGGCGCAGCGACCGCTACCTTTTAACAAAATGATATATTTTGGCGATGGCGAAACTGACATTCCGTGCATGAAGCTGGTGAAGCAAAAGGGCGGCTACTCCATCGCGGTGTATAGTGGCGAGAGTGGCGAGAGTGGCGAGATGTGTAGCGATGGTGCGAGTGTTGCCACCAGCAAACAAAAGCAAAAACGTGCCTTTAAACTCATCTCCGACGATCGTGTAAATTTTGTCTGCAACGCCGACTATACAACTAGCGGCGAACTATACAAAGTCGTAACTACCATTTTAGACAAGATGCAAAAAGACCATGAATTTGACCTGCTTTTAAAACGACACAAGGAGATGGCGGTGAGGGTGAATTTGGCGTGATTTTGAGCGAGCGGAGTGCGTTCGGAATGCGGAGTGCAGAGTGCGTTCGGAAAACAGAAAACGGAATGCGGAGTGCGTTCGGAATGCGGAGTGCGGATTCTGCGATTCTCGTGAATCGACAAACAAATTCACGAAAAAGCGAA
>DCIZ01000158.1:0-327 GCA_002317305.1 Campylobacter sp. UBA1713 | reverse complement strand
GTTTTCTGCATTCCGTTTTCCGAACGGGGTCGCAGGGGCGGTAGCCCCCGTCCGCCTGTCCCGCCACCGTTTTCTTTTTCGATAAATCTCAAAAGAAAACGGCGGCGGGACTATAAAAAAGCGTTAGCTTTTTACCTATCTGAAAACGGAGAACAGAACACGGAAAACGGAATTTGTGAAAATTTGCTTTTTCGTGAATTTTGCGATTCTAAAGAATCGACAAACAACGCTGTCATTCTGAGGGAGGCGTAAGCCGACCGAAGAATCCACCGCCTTTTTAGCGAGTAGAATCGTCAAATTTGAGAAAAAGCAAATTTTCACAAATTC
>DCIZ01000095.1:988-3948 GCA_002317305.1 Campylobacter sp. UBA1713 | reverse complement strand
TGACTTTTTTACTCGCTCAAAAGGCAGGGGATTCTTCGCTAGCGCTCAGAATGACGGCTTCGCATTTGCGTTTCGCATTTTTGTGAATTTACGCCCTAGCCAGGCAGGGGATTCTTCGGTCGGCTTTGCCTCCCTTGCGAATGACGGCGTTATATTTGTGAAATTCTTGGTATTTACAAATTTTGTTTTCCGCATTTTGCATTTTAAACATACAAATAAAATAAAAAAAAGGCATATTTTTGAAGTTTTTTTTCATAGGACTAGCACTAATTTTCGTTTGCAACATCTACCTTGCCACAGCTTTCGGGCGATTTTTTTCTCATAAAACCAAATTTTTAGTCGCTTTTGGCGTGGTTTTCTGTTTAGAAATTTTGCTTTTACTCTCGTTTAAGCTACACTTTTTGCCACGCCCATTTTACCTCGCACTTTTGTTGCTTTGTGCGCTGACTTTTGTAGTGGCGATGCTTTTTGCCGCCTTTGAACTGGCGTTTTGGCTGGCAAGGCGTTTTTTGCCTGCTCGCTTCGTGCCTAGCCGTTTTCGCACTGGTCTTTTTGTTTTTGCTTGCTCGCTTTGCGTTTTGGCACTCTCCGTTTTTAACGCTTTTAACACAAAAGTCGTGCCCGTAAGCGTAAATTTGGGCGTAGAAAAACCACTGCAAATCGCCGTTTTGAGCGACATTCACGTGGGCGGTTTTGTGGGCGAGGAGTTTACAAAAAGAATCGCAGAGAAACTGAAAACGCTGGGCGAATTAGACGCCATCTTTTTAGTCGGCGACCTAAGCGATGCTAGCGTTTCGTTGATGAGCGAGCGGCTAAAACCCATCGTTTCTACAAAAACCAAATTTGGCACATTTGCCGTTTTGGGCAACCACGAATACTACATGGGCGGTTTGAACAGGCGGATAGAGGCTCTGAAAACAGCGGGCGTGAGAGTGCTAGAGAACGAAAATTCACGCTTTGGCGGCGTGGTGGTGGCGGGCGTTTACGACTTGGCTGGGTTTCGTTTTAACACGCACAAACCAGACTTTTCAAAGGCGCTTGTTGGCGTGGGCGAGGGCGAAAATTTAAACAAAGCAGGCGAGCAAAACGTGCAAAAATTAAATTTGAGTAGCGACAAAATCACACAAAATGCAAATTTAACTGGCGACAAAACCATGCAAAAAACGCCCGTCATCGTCCTTTCTCATCAGCCAAAAAGCGTTAAACTCCTTACGCCAAACGAGGCAAAAAAAGTGAGCCTTTTTGTGAGCGGGCACACGCACAAAGGGCAGGTTTTCCCCTTTAACGTCATCGCAAATTTCATAAACGATGGCTTGCTTTACGGGCTTTGTGAGTGGCGTGGTGTAAAGATGCTCATCTCAAGTGGTGTGGGGTTTTGGGGACCGCCGTTTCGGCTAGGTAGCCAAAGTGAGATAATTTTGCTACAAATTCGTTAAAAAGGTAACACATGGAGCGATTGGTTGAGATAGAAAAGATGAAATTTGAGGGCGAATTTGAGAGCTCTTTGCGTCCGACAACTTTTGAAGATTATATAGGACAGACACAGGTAAAGCGAAACCTCGCGGTTTTCATAGAGGCGGCAAAGCGGCGTGGCGAGTCGCTAGACCACGTGCTTTTTTACGGACCGCCGGGGCTTGGCAAGACCACTTTGTCGCACATTATAGCTTCGCAGATGGGCAAAAACATAAAGATAACCGCCGCACCGATGATAGAAAAAAGTGGCGACTTGGCGGCGATTCTCACAAATTTAGAAGAGGGCGACGTGCTGTTCATTGACGAAATTCACAGGCTTTCGAGTGCCATAGAAGAGGTGCTTTACTCGGCGATGGAGGACTTTCGGCTAGACATCATCATAGGTAGCGGACCAGCGGCGCAAACCATCAAAATAGACATTCCGCACTTCACGCTCATAGGCGCTACCACGCGTGCTGGCATGATAAGTGCGCCACTTCGCGACAGGTTTGGGATGCAGTTTCGCTTGCAGTTTTACGACCACGAGGAGCTTGCGCTCATAGTCTCAAAGGCGGCGGTTAAGCTAAACAAGCCGTGCGAAAAGCCAGCAGCTTTGGAGGTGGCAAAACGAAGTCGCGGGACGCCACGCATCGCTTTAAGGCTACTAAAACGCATACGCGACTTTGCTGAAGTGGAGGACGAGAGTGTGATTACGCAAGAGCGGGCGCAGATGGCACTGGATGCTTTGGGGGTAAATGAGCTAGGTTTTGACGAGATGGATTTGCGCTATTTGCATGCGCTTTTTGAGGGGCGTGGCAAGGCGATAGGGCTTTCGACTTTGGCGGCTGCGCTTAGCGAGGACGAGGGGACGGTGGAGGACGTCATAGAGCCGTATTTGCTAGCAAATGGCTACATAGAACGCACGGCAAAGGGACGACTGGCGAGCGCAAAGAGTTATGAGGCTTTGAAAATTCCAAATTTGCAAAAGATGAGTCTGTTTGAGTAGGGAATGGAGTGCGTTCGGAGAACGGAGAACGGAGAACGGAGAACGGAGAAAGGAGAACGATTCTGCGATTCTACAGAATCGTTAAATAAACGCCGTCATTCTGAGGGAGGCGAAGCCGACCGAAGAATCCCCTGCCTGGCGAGGGCGAAAAAAGTCAAATTCACGAAAAAGCGAATTTTGACAAATTCCGTTTTCCGTTTTCCGTTTTCCGTTACCGCCGTCATTCTGAGGGAGCGAATGCGACCGAAGAATCCCCCGCATGGTGAGCGAGTAGAATCGTCAAATTTAGCTAAAAGCAAATTTTTAAATTCTGCATTCCGATAGGTAAAAAGCTAACGCTTTTTTTGTAGTCCCGCCAATTTTTTCTTTTTCGCTAAAGCTCAAAAGAAAAAATTGGCGGGACGGTGGGACGGGGGCTACCGCCCCTGCGACCCCTTTTTTGAAAGCGGAAAACGGAGTGCGGAAAACAGAAAACGATAACGGAAAACGGAGTGCGGAAAAC
>DCIZ01000095.1:616-897 GCA_002317305.1 Campylobacter sp. UBA1713 | reverse complement strand
CGCCCTCAGAATGACGGCGTTAGTTCGGGCTTTTTTGACGTTTTGACACATTTACGCCATCGCTTTTAAATGAGTTTCAAAAAACAAAAACAAGCAAATTCAGATTTTCACTTTTCACTCTTTCTAAAGTCGCTTGGGTTTTGTGGGTTTGCGTCTCTCCAAAGCCCCTTTTTGCGAAGGCGCGCTTGAATCTCGTCTGCTTTGTAGCGTTTTGAGTAGCCCGTATAAGCCCACGCCCAGCCGTTTTTTACCATCAGAAAATTCAGGCTCTCCTCACTGCC
>DCIZ01000095.1:0-571 GCA_002317305.1 Campylobacter sp. UBA1713 | reverse complement strand
ATTTGTCGATGCTTTTTATCTCTATGGTGGCTTTTTTGTCTAGGCAAATTTTGCGGGCAAATTTGGTCGCCTCTTCGCCGTAGCGTTGTTTTTTTTCGGGAGCATCGATGCCGTAGAGGCGGACTTTTACTTTTTCGTTTTTGACGATGGCAGTAAGCGTGTCGCCATCATAAACAGATATGACTTTTCCGCTAACGACATCGCCTTTTTTTAGCTCGGGTGCGAACTCTTTTAGCGTGCAAGCAGCGACAAAAAGCACGACGCCAAGCGTGGCAAATTTCTTTTTGTGCCGCCAAAGAACGCCTGTTGTTTTTAGACAAATTTGAAAAACGCCAAAGAGTAAATTTACCAAAAAGGCGAAAAATTTTAACACTTTCATGTGAATCCTTTTTTTTTGCATTTGCACCCATTTTACCCAAATTTAACTTAACCTACAAAACTGCCAAAACCGCCTGCAAAATTTAAAGTTTCAGTAAAGTTTAAGAAAATTTTTAAGCCTTTAATAATAAAAATTGTGGTATAACTTTATAAATTTAACCTGTTTTCTATTTAGGGCATCTCTAAAAACCAG
>DCIZ01000096.1 GCA_002317305.1 Campylobacter sp. UBA1713 | reverse complement strand
CAAACAAAAAAGCAAGCCACCAAATTCAGTTAAATGGTTTTTTAGAGGTGCCCTAAAATTTGTCGATTCTCGTTAGTTGCAAATTTACGAAATTCCGCATTCTACAATCTGTATTCTGAATAAAGTCAAATTTACAAAAATCAAATTTTAAGGTAACAAATGTTTAACGGCTTAATAAAACATTTCGCAAAAGTGCAAAGTTTTGACGGCAAAAGGCTTTGTGTAGCGTGCGATCTTTCAGCTGAACTGGGCGACAGCATAGCACTAAACGGCGCGTGTTTAAGCGTAACAGAGGTTTTTTCGGGCGGCTTTTGCGTGGAGATGAGTAGCGAAAGTGCGGCGGTTTTGCCACTGGAAAACTACACTTCTGGCAAGGTTTTGCACGCTGAAAGTGCGATGCGTTTTGGCGACAAGGTAGACGGGCATCTAGTTCAAGGACACGTGGATGGCGTTGGGCGGATTGTTCGTGTGGAAAAACGAGAAAGCGGGACGGATTTTTTTGTTGAGTTGCCGTGCTGTGTTTTGCCTTTTGTAGCCAAAAAAGGTAGCATTTGTGTAGACGGCGTTAGCCTCACTGTAAGCGAGATTACAAATGAGCTAATGCGTTTAAGCATCATTCCTCTAACGCTTGCCACCACGCTTTTTGGTGGCTATGAAGTGGGGCGACGTGTGGCGGTAGAGAGCGATCTTTTTGCACGCTACACAGCTAGGATTTTGGGCTTTGGCGGGCGTGGCGAATTTGGCGAGCTTGCTAAATTTGAGACGACAGAAAAACTCGACTGGCAAAAAAGCGACTTTTATAGTTTGATGTATTAGAGTAAAAAATCGTCAAAAAACCGCCGTCAGGCGAGTAAAAAGCCAAATTCACGAAAAAGTAAATTTTCACAAATTCTGTTTTCTGTTTTCCGTTTTCTGCTTTCCGTTTTCCGTTACCGCCGTCATTCTGATGGCGTAGTCCGACCGAAGAATCTCCTGCCTTTTGAGCGAGTAGAATCTTTAAATTCACGAAAAAGCAAATTTTCACAAATTACGTTTTCCGCATTCTGCTTTCCGTTTTCCGATATGTAAAAAGCTAACGCTTTTTTATTTAGTCCCTCGCCGTTTTTCTTTTTCGCAAGCTCAAAAGAAAAACGGCGAGGGATAAGGGACGGGGGCTAAAGCCCCTGCGACCCCATGAATTACTTCGTATTCTAAACGCAAACCAAATTTAAAACGGCTTTACTATCTTCCCTGCCACAGCGCTTGCTGCCACCACCGCCGAGTTAGCCAAATAAACTTCGCTCGTTCGGTCACCCATGCGTCCCACAAAGTTGCGGTTAGTCGTGCTGATGCATCTCTCGCCAGCGCCCAAAATTCCCATGTAGCCACCTAGACACGCACCGCAAGTCGGGTTGCTCACCACCGCGCCCGCCTCAACAAATATGTCATAAAGCCCCTCTTTTTGTGCCTGCAAAGCCACTTTTTGGGTCGCTGGCGTAATAATGAGCCGCGTTTTTCGTGCCACTTTTTTGCCTTTTAGAATCTCCGCTGCTACGCGAAGGTCGCTCAAACGCCCGTTGGTGCAGCTACCTATGAAAGCCTGGTCTATGGCTATCTCATCAGCGACTGCCTGCGTTATGCTCTTGCCGTTGCTCGGCAAAAACGGATACGCCACCACCGCCTCAAGCTTGTCAAGGTCGATTCTAACCACACGCTCATAACTCGCATCCTCATCGCTAAAAAACTCACGTGGTGCGCGTTTCAAATTTACGCTCGCCAAAAACTCACGCGTTATCTCATCTACGGCGATGATGCCGTTTTTTGCGCCCGCCTCTATCGCCATGTTTGCTATACTAAACCGCCCGTCCATGTCCACGCTTTTTAGCCCGTCGCCTGTGAATTCTAGACTTTTGTATAGCGCGCCGTCTACGCCTATTTGGCGGATAACTTCCAAAATAATGTCTTTTCCGTAAACGCCTTTTTGGAGGCTTCCTGTGAGCTCGACTTTTATGGCGCTTGGCACTTTAAACCAGTTTTTGCCCGTTATCATCGCATATGCTAGGTCTGTGCTACCCATCCCTGTGCTAAAAGCGCCGATGGCGCCGTGCGTGCAAGTGTGAGAATCTGCGCCTATGATGACGTCACCCGGAGAGACAAGCCCTTTTTCTGGAATCAAAGCGTGCTCAATGCCCATATCTTTTTCGTCAAAAAAGTAAGGCAAGTCATGCTCATAAGCAAAGTCACGGCTGATTTTGGCTTGGTTAGCGCTAGCGATGTCTTTTGCAGGAATGTAGTGGTCCATTACGATGGCAAAGCCTTCTGGATTTGCTAGCTTTGTCGCACCGCTTTCGCGAAAAGCTTTGATGGAGATGGGTGTGGTGATGTCGTTGCCGATGACCATGTCGATGTCTACTTCTACTATCTCGCCTGCTCTTACCTCACGTCCTGCGTGGGCACTAAAAATTTTCTCTGTGATAGTCATGTTTTTTCCTTTTTTTAAGATGTGCGTTCAGAGTGCGGAGTGCGGAAATTTGCGGTTATCGAAAATGCGAAAAGCAAGTGCGAAGCCGTCATTCTGAGGGCGTAAGCCCGAAGAATCCCCCGCATTGTGAGCAAGTAGAATCTTTAAATTCACGAAAAAGCAAATTTTGAAAATTCATGCATTTTCTCCCTCGCCAGGCAGGGGATTCTTCGCTAGCGCTCAGAATGACGGCGGTTTGTTTTTGCTTTTTCGATAATTGCAAATCTCCGCACTCATCACTTCGAACGGGGTCGCAGGGGCGAAAGCCCCCGCCCGCCTGCCCCGCCGCCGTTTTTGATTTATCGA
>DCIZ01000139.1:2416-2683 GCA_002317305.1 Campylobacter sp. UBA1713 | reverse complement strand
AACTGGTTTTTAGAGATGCCCTGTAGTTTTTGTGTTAAATTTGGGAAGTTGTTTTAAGGGCATCGCTAAAAAGATGCCCTTAAAACTCTGCGTTTTACCTAATTTGTCAAAGCATTTTAAGTAGTTTCTCTCTTTGGTCGTTGTCGACTTTTAGAATCTCAAAGGCTTGCTCTTTTGAACATTTAAGGGATTGCATGATGTTTTTTACAGAGTCGATGAGGGTTTGAAGTATGCCTTCAAGTATGCCCTCTGCTCTGCCTTTTTCCA
>DCIZ01000139.1:1992-2363 GCA_002317305.1 Campylobacter sp. UBA1713 | reverse complement strand
TTCCTCTCGACCTTCCGCTCTCGCCTCCGCCCTCAAAGCCTCCTCGTGAATCTCCACCTGCTCCTCGCAACCTAAAACCATATCTACCATTGTCATGATCTCTGTCTCCTTTAACGTCAAGATGTATTGTGCCAAAGCCCCACGCTCCACACAAAGCCTGCAAATCTCCCTCAAAGCCTCCTCCGCCTCGCTCTGCCTGTCGAATTTCGCAAAAACCTCACGCACTATCTCGCAAAAACAAAAGTATTGCCACACTATGTCGCCCTTTTTTCTACGCGATTTTTGCGTTATCACTTTCACACGAAAGTCTATGCCACGAATCCCGTAAATTTGCTTTAGGCTTAAAACGCCGCCCACTCTCTCTTTGCCGT
>DCIZ01000139.1:0-1877 GCA_002317305.1 Campylobacter sp. UBA1713 | reverse complement strand
AAAAACATGCGTAAAACTATGTTTTCGTTGAGCGAGCTTTGTGCTTCTACTAAAATGATAATGCGGTCTTTCACGCAAAAGCCCAAGTCGTTGTAAAAGGTGCTTTTGAGTTTGTTTTTTAGCGTGAGAATTTCTATCTCGCTCTCCTCCACGCTTTCGCCGTTGTGAAGGCTTTCAAAAAGTGCTTTTATGTAGACTTTTTGGCTAAACAAATTGCAAAAAATGCTATCTTTTACATTTCGCCTGACCTTGTGTTTGGCGGGTTTTTTGTGTAAATTTGGTTTTTGTATCTCTGACGAATTTGCGTTTGTCTCTGACGTTTTTGAATTTGTCAAATTTAAATTTGTCTCTTTTGCCTCTGACATTTTCGTTTCTGTCAAATTTGCTTGCGTTTTTGCGTTTTGTGTTTCAGCTTTGGTTTTTTGTAAATTTGCATTTGCATTTTTCGTTTCTGTTTCTGCTGACATCTCTTTTCCTTTTGAAAAAACATAATTTTAGCCAAATTTGCTTAAAAACGAATTTAAACGAAAAAAGTTTACTGGCAAAGCAAAAGCTAAAACTCGTTTAAAACCTCCAGCCACTTCGCCTCCACTCTTTCACAAAGCCACACGTTTTCGTTACCAAAGTAAAACTTCACACCATTTTCGTGTGCCGCTTTTGCGTTTATGCGTAAAACCACTGGACTAGAATCTCGCCTAAGCCCAACACTCACTGCCGTTTGTATGTCGCAAGAGAGATGCACAAACTGCCTTGCCATAGGCTTTAAACCCTCTTTTAAAATGCTCGCCAAAAACCGCCGTGCTGTTGCGTGATACAAAAATTCAGGCGGCTTTCGCTCATTGCCACACAAATTTACCTTTGCGCTGTGCCCGTAAAATGCACGAATTTTGCCATCTCGAATTTCGTGGCGTTTTTTGGGCGACTCTGCCACAACTGCTTCTACTTCGCTCACGCCTACTTCCGTCCAGCCTCTCTCCCTCAAAGCAGCCACCAGCACGTCTAGCTCCGCCCACCCCTCGCCATCTAGCACCAGCCCAAATTCGCTTGGCGCATGGCGTAAAGCGTAGGAAATTTCTCTGCTTAAATTTTCGTTTTTCACTCTATAACCTCGCTTTTTAAAAATAGTAGCATTTCGTTTACTGCCTCTCTAAACCAGCTTTCAAAATTTTCATACACACTCACCTGCTCCCAACCGCTACTAGCAAAATCATGAATTATCTGTACTTCTTCTCCTTTGCCTATCTCAAAACAAGCGATATCATCGCAGTCAAAACGCCTAGCAAATGGGACTAATTTTCTGTTTGGATAACGCTTTATTAGTCCATTTATCCTCCACTCCACATCATCTTTGTCGCTAAAAACCCAGCACTCTAAGTCTGTCAAATTTAATTCAACAATTTTTAAAAACAACTTCGGATATTCAAAATCATAAACAGATTTTATGTCAAAAAGTTCCACTTGTGCCTCCTATTTTGGATTTAACATATCAAAAGAGCCGAAAGGATAGTTGCTTCTAAAATTCGAATTTTGTTTTTGAATTCTAAGCTTTATCGCATCTCCCCAAGTAAAAGGAATTCCTTTTTTTGTAGTAAAACGCTTTACGAAATCTTCAGGTAAAATATCATCAAAAGGATGAATATTAGCCTTTACATCTATTCCAGCCTCTCTTGCAGCAAAAACTCTTGTATTGTCGATAGTTGTAAATACTCCATCTGGCATCTTAACCACATCTATCGATTCGCCTTTCCAACCATTTAGCTTCATACTACTGATAAGATCATTAGCACCATTGATGGATGTTTGACTAAATCTTATATCGTTCGGATTAACGATAATACTGCCAGCTACGCCACTACTCCCGCCAAACGCCTCATCAA
>DCIZ01000079.1 GCA_002317305.1 Campylobacter sp. UBA1713 | reverse complement strand
CAAATTTACAAAATTTCCAAAACCGTAAATTTACAAAAAAAACACCAAAAAAAACAAAAAACCACTAAACCACCACAAAAAGCTCAACATCTTCGTTTTTTGCACTTCCGTAGCACGTCTTTTTGCAGCTAGGACTTAGCCGAAAGATGATGACAGAATCGTCCTGACAAAAACGCTTCTCAAAACGATTCTTTATCTCAAATTCTATATTTGACAAAACGCTCGGTCCATTGTGAATCTCAAAAACCGAATATTGAATCCTGTGCCCAAATTTACTCAAAAACTTAGCAAATTTTGTGCGAAGTTTGTCATCTTTTATGTCGTAACTAACCAAAATCATCTCGCCTCCACAATGTTAAAAACAGGAAACTCACTAGCAGGTTTTTCCCTCATAAACGCACGGTAGTAGCTTTGCACATATGCAAAAATTTCACCCTTTCGCTCCAAAATGGCTTTTAAAATTATCTGCACATATGGTGCTCGTTTTTGCCACGAGAGCAAATACTGCCCTTGCAAAACGCAAAAATCCTCCTCTTTTATCTGTTTTAAATTTAGCGCTTTTAGAATCGCCTCATCGACTAAACAGCGAAACGGCTCGACTAAGTCGCACACTAAAGAGTGCCTGTGGTAAAACTCTCTGTGAAGCACGCCCACATAAAGGTCAAACCCAAACATAGACAAAAGCGAAGTAACAAAACCAAAAAGCATCGTGTAGCCCATGTCCAAAAGTGCGTTTATGACGTCTGACTTTACTCGTGGGCGACGCGCCTGCCAGCCGTGTTTGTCAAATAACATACCAAAATACCACTTCGCCGCCACGCCCTCTAAACCCATGATCTCTTGCAAAGTCAAATTTGGCTTTTTTAGCTCATCTTTTAGTTGCAAGATTCTACTTATGAGTTCATTTTGATGCAGCGTTCTATGGCGTCTTTGTTTCAAAAGTGCTACTTGATTTTCTATTTTATTTGAGACGATGTGCGTTGCGATGCCTGTGTCAGTGTAGGCGTATTGTTTTCTGCGTAAAAGCACGTTACCTTGCGCGCCAGAGAGAATAAATTTTAGTGGGCGTAAATTTGGCGACATTAAGATGATGTGAAAACCAAATTTGTCAGCCCTTTGCAAAAGCCCGCTGGTGATGCTTGTGTGTCCACAGACAAACACGGCAAATAGGCGGTAGCAAGATGAGCGGTGTTTTGTGGTGCCATCTTTGGCTACAACTACGATGTTGTCATTTGAAAAAGTTAGCTTCTCGCCATCGCCAGTAAAAATAAACGCTAGCTGTTTTGTCGCAAAATCTTTTGTGCTAATCATTTTTTCCTTTTTTGTTAAACTGCGACCAAAGCCCTGTCGCAAAGCTCGGCATATATGCACTTTTGGCACTTTTGCAAATTTGAAGGCATAAAAGAATCTACGTCAAAAGCATGCATCGCTTTTACTGTGTTTTCGAATTTATCAAACATTTTTGGGTTCTCTTCGGGCAGTTTTTCTGTGTAAATTTTGTTCTCTTTTAGCGAGTAAAAGCGAATTTCTTTTACGCTGTGTCCCAACTCCCTTAGAGAAAAACACTGTGCATAAAGCTGAAAAACATACCCATCGTAAATTTTTGTAACTTTCAGTTTTCGCTCTGTCAAAACGCCTCTTTTTGTGTCAAAAGGTCTATCTTTCCACAAATTCGATATTTGCTAGAATAGACCTCAACGCCTTGCAAAATATTTTTGTGAGTTGAATATGTTTTTCATCTATCGCCTCGTGAGCTGTTTTGCCAGCACTTTGTGCCTCTTTGTGGTAGAGTTCGCTGGAAAAATTCCCATAAAGCTCATGGTAGTAGATGCTAATAGGACAAAAGAGAAAGTCATTTATGTGTGTTATTTTTAGGTAAAATTCCATTCTCGTTTCCGTTTATAAATTCAAACCACTCGGCGTTTGATATAGTCAAATTTGCATCTTTCGCTTCTGCTTGTTTTATCTTTTTTAGAATCAAAGCGCCTTTTCTAGCTATGTTGTAAGCGCCGTTTGCATCTGCATCGCACGGCAACGCTGCAACCTCGCCATTTTCTATCTTTGCTAACTCTTTACGGCTGTCAAAAAATTCGCCGTTTTTGTCTGCCACTGGCGAACAGATGTAGTCGACATCGCTACCGACAAAGCTGTTTCGCAGCTGAACAGTAAGCCCAAAAAGTCGCAAAAGCTGCCTAAAAAAAGTCGCGTCAGTTTGAGCTAAAATTTCTGCCTTTAAGTCGCTGGTTTTAAATTTATCAAAAAGCTCTCTAAATTTATCACTCAAATTTACTTCGCGACTTTGCCACTTTTCATTTTCCTTAAAATTTTCTATGCGACTGCCAAAAGTGCAAATTTTCCAGCTCTGCTTTAAAGCTTTTGGGTTAAATTTAGAGTAGTCGCTCACAACAAACTCAAAATACCCATTTTGTGCGTTAAATTTAATCTCGTCAAATTTAGCAAAAAATTCCCGCGAAGCCTCCACGCTTTTATAACGCGTGTCAAAAAGATTCACAAAGCCCGTAACGGGATCGATTTTGCTCGTGTAAGCCGCCTGCGTGTAAAACAAAAAACCGCACTGCTTGCCTAGTTTTGCAAAACTTTCAAATTTGCTTGTTAGCTGAAAAGCCTTCAAAACGCCACCACACTCGCTGGCTACTTTTTCTTTAAAAACAAGAAAATTTAGCTTTTCTATGAGCATTTTTTCGAATTTTTGATAAACCTGTTTTTCAACTTTAAACCGCCCTCTTTTAAAGCCAAAATTTAGGTCTTCAAGCACAACGATGGCGTTATGTTTTACCATCAAATGGGCTATCTCGTGAATGACATTTGAGAGATAGCCCTCTTTTAGCTCTTTTATGTTTGCGATATTTTGCCAGTTTTTTCGTGCTTCGTCTCGCTCGCCTTCTATGTGGGCAAGCTTGGCGTGGTAGTCGACTTTTATTTCACCATCGCCTCTTTTTTGCGAAACCAAATTTAGCGTTTTTTGTAGTTTTATTTTGCCGTTTTGGTCGATGAGTGAAAGGTATAACAAGTGCCTTTCACCTCGGTCAAGCCCGATGATGCAAATACCATCTTTTTCTTTTATGTAGTCGCAAACTTTTTCGTTTAATTTTTCACTCTCGTTTGCCCTAAAATTTAGCGTTATAGGGCAGTGAAACAAAAATTTATCTTCGTGAAACCTTCTCTCTTTTACTATTTCGTGTGTGGCTTTTTTACAGATGACTTCACCAGAATCTAGCAAAGCTTTTGCCTCGTTAGAAATTTCACTTTGGAAGCCATTTTTAAATTTGTAAATTTCTTGATATAAATTTTCTGGAATCGGCTTTGCGTTTTTTGTCGTTCTGTTTACTAGAAACGAATTTTTCGCGTGGCTTATTCGCCGTAAATTTTCGTTTTTTGGGCGAAAAAAGAGCTCCGCTTCGCCGTTTAGCTTTAAAACCGTGTCTTGCAAATTTTCCTCACTAAAAAGCTGCTCCCAGTAAAGCGTGTGTAAATTCTTTCGTCCTGTGGCGTTTGTGGCAAAATCTTTGTTGTAAATTTGAAAAAGGTAGAGTTTGCCCGAATTTACAAATTCATCTATCTGTTTTACTGAAACGCTAGAAAATGTGAGTTTATAGCCACCAGTTTCAACCTCTTTGTAAAATTCGTCTATGCTTTCATAGCTTCTTGTATCGCTAAATTTAAAGTTAAAATTTTTCCAATCTTCATGAATGGCTATTTGACTTTTAAACCAATCTATCAAAGAGTGTAAAAATTTCTTGTCAAACGAGCTACCTTTTTTGTGCTTTTCATCTCTGTAACCTTGCTGAATTTCTTCTGGAACTGTAAATTTATCTCTCCATTTATTAGAAAAAAATACTTTTGGTAGCATTTTGTTTGGTCCTGGCAAAAGTTTATAAACCATCTTTTCGTAGCACTCGCCTTGTGCATTTTCTGTTTTGTCGAATTTTGGTTTGTTTTTTGGGTTAAAAATCCCCAAAAAGTAGTTTCCATCTTTGCGAAAAATGACAGCGTGATTGTCTTTTTCTTTGTTTGCATCCCAGCCGCATGCAAGTGTCGGATTCTCAAAATTCAGTTTTATCTTTTTTACTTCGCCTGGTTTTTTGGTTACAAAATTTCTAGCGTTGTTGTAAAGCGGCACAACAGGCTCAAGGGTTTGTAAAATTTCGCTTAAAACAGCGTAAAATTCGCCGTCTGTCTCACACTCGCCACGATAGTCCAAAAGCTTTAAAAGGCGGTAGAGTTTTTGCACATCGTCTAGAAATTCTTTTAGTGGCAACGCGGCGGTTTTGTTTTCTTGAAAATTTTCACCAAAGTTGATTCTACTAAAAAGCTCGTCAAATTTGGTTTTTGTAAAATTTGAGATTCTCTCAAACCAGTCGCCACTTCTTGCTGTTTCTTCTTTTTGTAAAACGCCGTCTATCTCGCTCAAAGAGTAGTCTCGTTTTTTTATTTTTCTTTGCTCGGTGTCAGCCTGCGTCTCTGTCAAAGGTTTTTTCTTTTCTGTCTCAATTTTTTTCAAAAAAGCATCTCTCACCGCGTCCCACCGTCCAAAAATCTCTTTTGAAAAATTCGCTTGCTCTTTTGCAGGGACGAAAATTTTTGAAAAATCATAAAAATCATAAATTTCTATGTTTTGTAAATTTAAACGAATCTGTTCCAAAGCGACATCTAAATTTTCGTTCTTAAATTTGCTTACAACATCTTTTAACTCATCTTGATTCTCAAAACCCGTTGGCGCAAACGAAGTGGCTTCACGCTCGCTTAAAATTTGCTTAAAAAGTGGCTGAAATTTAAATTTTTTCTCTATTTTGCCTTGCTGAAACGCCAAATTTAACGTCTCGTTTAGCCCTTTGGTTTTTTTGCTTCCTGCTTTTTCTGAAATTCCGCCTAAAACAGCGTTATAACGCTCGATACCGCCTTGTGTTAAAAAAAAGTTAAACGAATCTAGTGTGAAAAAATCTTCTAACTTTGCGCCGTTTAGAAACTCTTTTAACTCGTTTTTCGCTTCGTTTTTTAGTTTATCTGGCAACTTTTCAAAAAGCTTAATGTTTGCTAAAAATTTTGGGAAATTTTCGTTTACAACTCGGTGGGCGATGGCGGTTGTGCCATCTTCTTTGTATATATTTTTACGATTTTCGTGAAAACCTGTAAAATATGTGGTGAATTTGTCGAAAATTTTTACTGTTTCCTCTGCGTTTTGTTTTTTTTCGTGATTGTCAAATGTTTTTATCAAATTTGGAAGTAGTTCAGAAAAGAGTTCTTTGCCAAAAAGTTTTTTGTAATTTTCGTTGTTTTTGGTAAATTTTTCAGCCACCGCTTTTCGCATCTTTTTTTGTTCGTCTTCTAACGCTGTTTTACTCTTTTCATTTTTGTTTTTTTGAAAATTTTCTACAGCATCTGCCAAAGCT
The DNA here is from genome assembly GCA_002317305.1 of Campylobacter sp. UBA1713. Lineage (GTDB taxonomy): Bacteria > Campylobacterota > Campylobacteria > Campylobacterales > Campylobacteraceae > Campylobacter. Next base: position 393 of record DCIZ01000079.1, on the reverse strand, counting down.
TGCCACTCAAATTCAGCATCGCATAAAACATCTTCTATGAAGTTTTTGTGATATTCGTCTATTAGACTCTTTGCATTTGGGTAAGCGTCAAAACGCTTTTTGTCATTTTGAAAAGTAGTCGTTTGTGTAAAGTTGGCGAAATTTTCTGCAGTTTTGCCGACTAGCTTTAGCTCAAACCTAAGTGTTTTTGAAAGCTTAAAAATGTTGGTGAAATGTTGCATGTTTTATCCTTTTTTTTGTTTATCGTCTACAATAGTAGAAATTAAATTTGTGGTCTAGACCTCTGTTTTCGAGGTTACTAACAAAGTGGATCTACAATAGTAGAAATTAAATTTGTGGTCTAGACGTTAAAAATACCCATCTAAATTCCTTTGATCTACAATAGTAGAAATT
>DCIZ01000048.1 GCA_002317305.1 Campylobacter sp. UBA1713 | reverse complement strand
GCCCCTGCGACCCCTTTTTGTAGTGCAGGGAATTATTCGGTCGCTACCTCCCTTGCGAATGACGGCGTTGCGCTTGCGTTTTCGAATTTTAGCATTTTCTACATCAAATTTCAGGGGATTCTTCGGGCTTACGCCCTCAGAATGACGGCGATTTAAAGAAACATCGGCTAACGCCGAGCGCTTCGCTTGTTTTGTTTTTGCTTTTTTGATATTTGTCTATTTTTGATAAACACTAAACACTACAAAACCATCACAGCTCCCGCAGCTTCGCTATCTCGTCCCTTAAAGTCGCTGCCTTTTCAAATTCAAGATTCCTCGCCGCCTCTAGCATCTCTTTTCGCAACTCCGCCACCAGTTTTGCCCGCTCGCTAGCTGGCATCTTTTCTAGCTTTTTGCCTTTTCTGTAAAGTTCAGCGCCGCTTAACGCCGCCTCTTCACTTAAACTCCCCTCCACGCTTCTGCTCACGCTTTTTGGGACGATGCCATGTTTTTTATTAAACGCATCTTGAATCTTACGCCGCTCGCTCGTAACCGCCAAAGCCTCACGCATCGAATCTGTCATGCGACTAGCAAAGAGAATCACCCGTCCGTGCTCATTTCTCGCCGCTCGCCCCATCGTCTGAATGAGACTAGTTTTTGAGCGCAAAAAGCCCTCTTTGTCCGCGTCTAGAATCGCCACCAAACTCACCTCCGGCAGGTCTAGCCCTTCGCGAAGCAAATTTATCCCCACAAGCACGTCAAATTTGCCTAAACGAAAATTTCGAATCAGTTCGTTTCTCTCGATGGCGTCTATGTCGGAATGCATGTACTGCACACGCACGCCCAGTTCAGCGTAGTAACGTGTGAGCTCCTCGCTCATCTTTTTTGTTAGTGTCGTAACCAGCACACGCTCGCCACGCGCCACCACCTCGCGAATCTCGTCAAAAAGCACGCTCACTTGGTTCTCCACTGGCTTTACCTCAACAAGTGGGTCAAGCAGTCCAGTCGGGCGCAAAATTTGCCGAAAGACGTTTTCGCCCGCTAGTGAAAGCTCAAATTCGTTTGGGGTCGCTGAAACAAAGAGAAATTTCGCACGCTTTGAGATAAACTCGTCAAATTTAAGCGGGCGGTTGTCAAGCGCACTCGGCAATCTAAAACCATACTCCACCAAAACCTCCTTGCGACTTCTGTCGCCTGCAAACATTCCCCGAAACTGCGGCAAACTCACGTGGCTCTCATCAACGATGACGAGGTAATCTTTCCCACTCACCTCATAGTAGTCAAAAAGCGAAAAAGGCGTCTCGCCCGGCTTTTGCCCCGTTAGGTGGCGAGCATAGTTTTCGATGCCTTTTGTCATGCCAGTCGCTGTAAGCATCTCTAGGTCAAACTCCACACGCTGTTTTAGTCTAGCGTGCTCCACTACGCGCCCTTCACGCTCAAAAAACGCCAGCCGCTCGGCAAGCTCTTCTTCTATCTGCTTTATGGCTACATTTAGCCTCTCGCTACTAACTATAAACTGACTGCTAGCATAAAGGACAAATTTGGCTGTGGAGCGAATTTTTTTGTTTGTTAGTGGCTCTCTAACGCTCATCTGTTCTAGCTCATCGCCAAAAAATTCTAGCCGCAAAAATTCGTCCTCTAGGTAGGCTGGAAAGATGTCTACTGTGTCGCCATTTACACGAAAGCAGCCTCTGTCAAACACCGCATCGTTTCGTGTGTAGCCCATGTCCACGAGGCGTTTAAGTAGCGTTTTTTGGCGTAAAGTCTCGCCGTTTTCTAACACTAGCACCATGCCTTTGTATTCGGCGGGGTTGCCTAGTCCGTAGTTTGCAGAGACGGAGGCGACCACGAGGCAGTCGTCAAAGCTTAGTAGTGAGGCGGTGGCGCTTAGGCGGAGGCGTTCTAGCTCGTCATTTACAGCGCTGTCTTTCTCTATGAAAAGATCTTGACGCGGAATGTAAGCTTCTGGCTGGTAGTAGTCGTAGTAGCTAATGAAATATTCGACATGATTTTTTGGAAAAAAGCCGCGAAATTCGCTGTAAAGCTGCGCAGCAAGGCTTTTGTTGTGCGTCATGACGAGGACGGGAATGTTTAGCGCTCGGGCGACATTTGCCATCGTAAAAGTCTTGCCACTGCCCGTTACACCTTCTAAAACCGCGTAACGCGCGCCATTTTTAAACGCACTAACGATGCCTTCTATGGCAGCGGGCTGGTCGCCACTTGGGGAAAATTTAGAGACTAGTTCAAACATCTGCATCCTTTTTTAGTGGAAATTATAACATAATTTGCAAAATTTAATTACAAATTTAAAAAAATATGGTAAAATACAGGCTTTATCTCAAAGAAAAAGGACAAAACTATGGACGACAAGCTACTAGAAACGATCGGCGAAAAGGTTACGGAGCTTATGATCAAATTTCAGGACTCTCAAGAGGAGAACGAGAAGTTGCAAGAGAAAAACGAGAAGTTAGAGGGCGAAATCGCCGACCTAAAAAAGAAGCTTGAAGAGACGACAAACGATCTCAAAAAGACCGCAAGTCAGCTCGAACAAGCTGAAAGCGACATCGAGATGCGCAACTCAACTGCTTCTGAACTTCTCAAACAACTCGAACTTGCGTTGAAATGAAAAACATCACTTTAACGCTCTCTTTCGGAGGCAGTGTCAAAGACTATAAGGTCGATTTTGAAGATGATTTTGCAGTTGCTCTTGAAAACGAACTGACGCGGTTTTTCGGAAGAAACAGAGAGATAGATGCTGCGAAGTTGCTCGAGGCATTCATCGCGATGGCTTACGACAAATTCGCACAGCAAAGACAGACGAGCAAGACTTTTGGCGCGCTTGCTGAGATGCTAAAAAACGCCGACATGAAAAAAGGCGCACGCTTGGGTGGCGGTTCGGCTGGCGGTTCGGCTGGTGGCGGTTCTGTTGCTAGTAGTTCTGTTGCTGGTTCGGTTGGCGGTTCGGCTGGCGGCGAATCTCTTGGTGGCACTTCTGTTGAAGATTCTACTAACGAAAAGGCAAATTTGAATTTGTCAAAAAACGTTGAGGCTAGCGTGGAGAGCGGCAAAGATTCTAGCAAAGATTCTAGCAAAGATTCAGCTAAAAACTCGGGCAAAGATGCTGGCAAAAAACCAAACGAAACGGGCAGTGTCTACAAAAGCAAATTTTACCGCTAGCGTCTTTTCTATTTCCCGCTCGCTAGATTTTTGAAAACATTTGGCGAGCGGAGGCTAAATTCTATTTTAGGGCATCTCTAAAAAC
>DCIZ01000097.1:2705-3475 GCA_002317305.1 Campylobacter sp. UBA1713 | reverse complement strand
TGGTTTTTAGAGATGCCCTAAATTATTTCCCTTTTTTCATCGGCGGAAGGACGAGTTTTAGCACTTCAGCTTCGTCTAAGTTGTTGTCTTTTATGAAGTCTTGAAGGCGGAGTTCTAAATTTGACATAGGCAAATTCATAGCGCTTAAAAAGCGTGTTATATCATCGCTCGTGCCAAAACTCTCGCCCGCACTGCCTAGACGAAGTAGCTTGACGGCGTTGTAGCTTACGCCACCGAACTGCTTTGCTGGGTTTGGTTTTTTCCCAAAATCAAAAAAGCACGCTACGCAAATCGCCACACAAAGCACGCCTATAGCCACGCCTTTTAGGCTAGAAAAGTAGTTGCAAAAGCCTTTCCAGTTTAGCAAAACGTGCGCCAAAGCAAACGCCACCATGCCCACGCCGATGTATTCATGGATGGTTTTTAGCAAGCCAAAACGAAAGCCCAAAAAGAGCGAAACGCCCGTAAATGCAACACCAACGAAAGTTACGATAGTTCCGCCAGTTCCTAAAAGTCTTGACAAGTTCATTTTTTGTTCCTTTTTAGATAAATTAATAAAAGAGATTATACACAACAAAAGTTAAATTTGTGTTAAGAAAAAAGCGTTTATAAACAGAGAATCTACAAAAAACGCCGTCATTTGCAAGTGTTTCATTTGGCGTTGATTCGTGCTTTTTTTTAATATTTGTAAATTTGCAAATTTGCAAAATCAAAAATCTGTTTTAATCCCGTAAAAAGACACAAATTCAAGGGCATCTCTAAAAACCAGT
>DCIZ01000097.1:0-2515 GCA_002317305.1 Campylobacter sp. UBA1713 | reverse complement strand
GTTTCTAGTAAAGCAAGCCACCCAAATTCATTAAGTGGTTTTTTAGAGGTGCCCTCAAGCAGCACGGCGAAGTGTGCGCTGTGGTTTGAGACTGCGCACACGCAAAACTTTCAGCTCACACTCACGCGCCTCCAAACACGAATCAAAATTTTTCTGCAGATTTTCCCAAAATTCCGCCCCCGTCCCAAAATACTCCCCCAAAAGAGACGCAACGTCAGCCGTGATGGCATGACTACCTTTAAGAATCGCTTTTGTTGCCTCCAAAGAGAGAGAAAGCTCCACAGCAAGTCGCTGACTACTAATGTTCATCGGTTTTAAAAATTCCTCTAACAAAATCTCACCCGGAGTAATAATATTTTTTGTCCTCATAAAATCTCCTTACTAATGATAATCTACAATTTCAACATCAAAAGCATCTGTTCCATTCTACCGAAAGCAGATGCGCCATTTGTTATTAATGCGCACGCTGTATTGACCTTCTCTGTCGCCTTTTAGTTGTTCCAAACGATTCGCAGGCGGACATCGCAATGTTTCAACCGTAGTTGCAGCACAAATCATATCAAGCTTTCTTAAAGCAGCTCTCTCAACTGCCTTAAACTTTATGTTTTCACCTGTTTTATATAGTTTCTCTGTATTTTTGCATTTAAACGATTTGATCATCTACTCCACCAACCTCCTACACCACCGCCAGCTCCTCCACCCCTTGCGGAAGTTCTAGCTTTTCTAGCAACGGCGTTAGCACCTTTGAGCCCGCCACGCCACTTACTTTTAAAACTCCGCCAGAAAAAGAAAAACCAGCCTCCGTGTGTGCCAGCACCTTTGCCACATAAAGCACAAAAGACAAAGCATGAACTACCTTTGTGCTCGGCAAAAGCTCTTCAAACGCACCCAAATTTGCCTTTTTGCCTTTGCTTTCTAAAATTTTTGCCACCAGCAGACGCTTTTGATGGTCAAAGCCAAAAGCCAGTGCTTTTTTGGTTATAAACGCCGCGTTTTCCGCCTCGCCACTTACACCGATGCTCTCGCCGATGTTACAAAGCTTGCTCGCCACAAGCAAAGGATGTAGCTGCGTTTTTTCAAATTTACACGCCTCGCCCAAAAGCGAAAAAAGCTCGCTACAATGCTTTGTAACCAGCCCCAAAGGACTCTTGCAAAAGCGGTCTTGTAAACTTCGCAAACTCGGGCTAAACCCGCGTGGAAGTTTGTAGGCAGGTCGCAAAAGATTCTTTAAAAACATCCCCTCTCGCACGCCCACGCCACTCGTGATGACATTTTTTGCGTGTAGCTTTTTGGCTACTAGGTGGCAGATGAGCGCACCTTCACGCACCGTGTCAAAACGCTCTTTTTTTATGCCAAGCCCTTTTAGTTCGCTCACCTGCGCCGAAGCTATGCGTTTTATGAGCGGTTTTCTCTCTTTGTAGCCAAATTTAAAGTTGTGTAGAATCTCAAACGGATAGTTTTGCTCTTTCATCACCGCTGTCGTGATGGCGCGCAAACTTCCGCCGATGGCTATGAGATTCTCGCTAGTAAAGTCCAGCATTTCCAGCTCTTTTTCTACAAATTTGACCGCGCCTTTAAAGTCGTTTTTGTCAAAAAAAAGCTCTTTTAAACGCACTGTGCCTATGTTTAGCGAGAGTTGTTTTGTGATGCGACCGCCTCGAATGAGTGCAAATTCAGTCGAGCCACCGCCGATGTCTACGCTAACGCCGTCTGTTATGCCATCTAGCAAATTTAACGCCGCGATACCGCCCAAAAACGCCTCTTCTTTGCCACTAATGACGCTAAAATTTAGCCCCAGCTCGCGCCGTGCTCGCCCGACAAATTCGCTCTTGTTTGGTGCGTCTCGTAGTGCTGACGTGCCACCACAGATGATGCGACTTACTTTGTAGGTTTTTAGCTGTTTTTTAAACTCACCGAGCACTTTTAGCGTCTCGTTCATCGCCTCGTTTGTGATGATGCCGCCATTGCCGTAAGCCCCTTTGCCTAGACGGACTTTTGCCTTAAACTCACGGAGGATGTAGAATCCCAGTCTGCTTGTTCGCTCAAAGATGGCAAGCCGTGCCGAATTTGACCCTAAGTCTATAACTGCTACTCGTTTTGACAAGATTTTTCCTTAAATTTAAATTTAGGTTTTTTGATTCTAACAAATTTTACCCAAAAAGACCTAAATTTTGCTCTTTTGGTGCTAAAATTTCTACTTCGTTGCCCGGAATTTCCAAACCCCAGTTGTCCCAACCTTCAAAACAACTTCTCGCAAAAAAGCTCTATCTTTTGCTGTTCTGGAAACATTTTTGTGATTCCGTCTATCACCTGAAGTGGTTTTTGGCTATGCGTTGTTCTGTGGGACTGCACAAATTGCTTTATGTTCCTTGCGCCTCGTGGCGTGGGAAATTTGCCCTTTTTAAACGCCAACACAAATTCGGTTTGTGAAAGTGTGTAGCGACCTGGGTTGTGAACCATCTTGTCCCAAACGAACGCGACTGTTTTATATTCAAAACCGTTCCTACAAACCTAT
>DCIZ01000017.1 GCA_002317305.1 Campylobacter sp. UBA1713 | reverse complement strand
AAAACGGCGGCGGGACGGGCGGGCGGGGGCTGTCGCCCCTGCGACCCCGTTCGGAAAGCGGAATGCAGAAAACGGAAAGCGGAATTTGTAAAAATTCGCTTTTTCGTGAATTTGTAGATTCTTCGCCCTCAAATTTCAGGGGATTCTTCGGTCGCCTTGCGGCTCCCTCAGAATGACGGCGTTGGTTTGCGCTTTTTTGAGAATCGCAAATTTTCGCACTCCGCACTTCGCACGCACTCACGCCTTAACAAGCTTTCGTCTCATGTAGGCTATCTTGCTTTGCAAAGGCAGGTGTTTTGGGCAGTTGTCCTCGCAACCGAGCAAACTCATGCACCCAAAAATTCCCTCATCATCGCCCACCAAGTCGTAAAAATCTTTGTCCGTTCGCTCATCGAGGCTATCTATGGCAAACCGCGCCACACGGTTTAGACCCACTGCGCCCACAAAATCTTTTCGCATGAGCGCCGTCCCGCAACTCGCCACACAGATGCCACACTCTATGCATCTGTCTAGTTCAAAGACCTCTTGTGCCACGTCTGGCTCCACTGGCGACTCCATTTTAGCTATCTGCGTCTCTTTTGTAGAGTGAATCCACCCCTCCACTCGCCTACTCATCGCATTCATCCAGTTGCCCGTGTCTACACTCAAATCCTTCAAAAGCTTAAAAGCAGGCAACGGCATGAGTTCTATGACTCCGCTGGTAAATTCGCTTGTGCGCGTTTTGCACGCTAGTCGCGGCTTGCCGTTTATGACCATGCCGCAGCTCCCACAGATGCCCGCCCGACAAACAAAGTCAAAACTCAAACTCGCATCAAAACGCTCCCTAAGCAAATTTAAAGCGACAAAAATGGTCATGCCATCGTTCTCTTCTAGGCTAAATTCGTCAAAGTGCGGTTTGCTTATCTTGCTTTGTGGGTTATATCTAAAAACCTTGAATTTTATCATTCTTCCCATGTTTTTTCCTTTAATTTACACCGACTTTTACACGCTCGTTTGGCTCTTTGTAACGCGGCTGAAGTTCGTAGTGCATGATGGCTTCTTGGATCTCTTGACGGCTCTTGCCCTCGCTTTCTAGCTTTGCCCTTAACTCATCGACATCTTTTTGGCGTATAGCTGAATTTGGGTGCTCTATGATGTTGCCCTTTGCACCATACCCACGAAACGCTGGCGGCATCTCCATCTTCATGATGTCTAGCTCCTCGTAGCTCAAAGTAGGCAAACTCTCGCCCTCGTTCCAGCTAGCAAGCGTGCGTTTGCACCAGTTTTGGTCGTCTCGTTTTGGGAAGTCCTCGCGGTAGTGAGCGCCTCTGCTCTCTGTGCGTTTTAGCGCGCCCAAAGCCACACAAAGCGAGAGTTTTAGCATCTTTGGCACGCGGTAGGCTTCTTCTAGCTCTGGGTTTCCACTTAGCTCTTTGCACTTTACGTTTATGTTTAGGCTCTGTTTGTAGAGTTTTTCTAGCTCGTCTACAGCATGCTGGAGTCCTTCGCCTGTCCTAAACACGCCCACGTAGTCGTTCATGACATCTTTCATCTTGTTTTTTATCTCATAAACGTTAAATTCGCCCTTTTTCGCCACAAGCTCATTTAGGTAGGCTTCTTGTTTTTTTAACTCTTGTTCTACAAATTCAGTTGAAATTTGAATTTCGTTGTTTTTGCAAAACTCCGCCAAATAGTCGCCCACTATCATTCCCGCCACGACAGATTCAGCGACAGAATTTCCGCCTAGTCTGTTAAACCCGTGTAGGTCCCAGCACGCCGCTTCGCCCGCACTGAAAAGCCCTTTTAGAGTTGGACTTTCGCCTGTCGGTTTTGTCTTTATGCCACCCATCGAGTAGTGTTGCATCGGCAAAACTGGCGCCCAGCCTTTTACACGTTTTGTCCCATTTGCGTCTGTAAATTCATCTGTGTCAGCAGGATCTATGCCGTTAAACGTGCGACAAATCTCCTGAATGTCCCGAAGGTTTTTCTCTATGTGCTCACGCCCAAGTATGCTAATGTCTAGCCAAACGTGCTCGCCATAAGGGCTTTTTACACCTTTGCCCGCCCGTATGTGCTCCATGATTCTACGGCTAACGACATCGCGGCTCGCTAGCTCTTTTTTCTCTGGTTCATAGTCTGGCATGAATCGGTAGCCATCTTTGTCTCTAAGCACACCGCCATCACCACGACAGCCTTCTGTTAGCAAAATTCCGCTCGGAACTATAGGCGTTGGGTGAAACTGAACGGCTTCCATGTTGCCTAGTTGTGCCTTGCCCGTTTCTAGCGCTATAGCACATCCTATGCCTTCACAGATGACGGCGTTTGTCGTGTGTTTGTAAAGCCTGCCATAACCGCCAGTCGCCACAAGTGTCCCGCGTGCCACATAAGCCACCAGCTCGCCGTTTACGAGGTCTCTAACAACCGCACCGTAACACCTGCCATCTTTGTGAATGAGCGAAATGGCTTCTTTTCTGTCGCAAATTTCGATTCCGTGTTTTAGCACTTCGTTTGCCACACCATAAAGCATCGAGTGCCCTGTCGCGTCTGCGGTAAAACACGTTCGCCACTTTTTCGTGCCACCAAAGTCACGGCTGTGAATGAGCCCGTGAACGCTCGCATCTTCTGTAATGGTCGTCCTTTGTGCGTTTATGACGGCACTTCGCTCGCCTTTTTTTATGCGTGTCCATGGCACGCCCCAGCTAGCTAGCTCACGGATGGCTTTTGGCGAAGTTTGGACAAACATTCGTGCGACCTCTTGGTCACAGCCCCAGTCGCTACCTTTTACGGTGTCAGCAAAGTGAATGTCTTCGTTGTCTCCTTCGCTCATTTTTGAGTTGCCTAGACTCGCCTGCATGCCGCCTTGCGCTGCTGCTGAGTGGCTGCGTTTTACCGGGCACATGCTAAGCACCACAGGGTTTAGTCCCGCCTGCTTTGCGCCTATGGCAGCTCTAAGTCCAGCAAGTCCGCCGCCGATGACTAATGTATCAAAATATCTTATCTTCATGCCTTACTCCTATAAACTAAGCCAAACCACATCTGCCACCACAGACAAAACGAAAAGCACCGCCCAAACGCCAAAGATGACAAATTTGACTCTTTTGCGTTTTTGGCTTCGCTCTTTTTGCACCTCGCCCAAACTCACCCACTTTAAAACCAGTCGGTAACAGCCCACGCTCGCATGCACGACAACTGCCACAAGTAGCACTATGTAGAAAATGTGAAGTGTAGCAAAACGAGACGCGCTTAAAGTAGCACTAACTGGCTCGGTAAAGACGATGGTCAAAAGATGGCAGCTCGCCACAAAAAAGAGTGCAAAACCGCTCAAAAACTGCACCCACCACATGGAAGTTTCGCAGTGTTTTAGGCGAATTTTGTGTGCTCTGTATGCCTTAAAAGCGGCAAAATTTGCGGGAAATTTGCGCATCGCCAAAAAAGCATGCACCACAAAAACGACAAATATAAACGCCGCGACTATGTTTGTGATGAGGCTAATTCCGCCAGGTTCTGCCACTCTCACGACCGCCTCAAACGCCTCTTTGCCAAAGATGATGGTGCCGGTAAAGATCATGTGGCAAAGCATGAACACCGCCAAAAGCGCACCGCTAGCACTCTGCAAAAAGTCCTGCTTTGCTGGCGTGCGACTCTTTTGCAAATTTGCACCAAGTCCCAAAAAACCCTCGATGGTTTTACTCATATCTTATCCTTTCTGTAAAGTTTTTAAATTTTTGTTTTTACATTTTGTAAAATTCAAAAAACGCAAGTGCAACGCCGTCATTCTGAGCGCTAGCGAAGCCGAAGAATCCCCTGCCCAGCAAGGGCAAAGAATCGTCAAATTCACGAAAAAGCAAATTTACAAAAATTCCGTTTTCCGCATTCCGTTTTCTGTTTTCCGTTATCGCCGTCAT
>DCIZ01000116.1:5414-7495 GCA_002317305.1 Campylobacter sp. UBA1713 | reverse complement strand
TAGAAAGCCTAAACGGAAAAACCGCCGAGATTCTAAAAACCGCACTTTTTTAGACTACAAAAAACAAAATTTAAGATGGTAGAAACTATAAATTCACAAAAAAAGCAAATTTCAAAGATTCTACTCTCTCGCTTGCAGGAGATTCTTCACTTCGCTTACGCAATGCTTGCAAATGACGGCGTTACACTTGCTTTTCGAATTTTACGATTCTTCTCGCTCGCCAGGTGCGGGATTCTTCGCTTACATCAAAATTCGGTCAGCTTTTCTCCCTTAAAATGACGGCATGACTTGCCGATTCGAAAGATTTGCCAAAAACTCAAAAACATCGCAAATGTAAATTTGATTCTGCATCTTTCTTCGCCCTTCGCCCGCCGTTTAAAACCACTACTTAAGCCCTGCAACTCTCACCACGTCTTGAGCGATGGCAAGCTCCTCGTCTGTCGGCACGACTAGCACTTTTACAAGGCTATCTTCTGTGCTAACCACTCGCGGCTCGCCACTTCGGACTTTGTTTTTCTCAGCATCTAGTTTCACCCCAAAGCACGCCAGTCTAGCACAAACCGCCGCCCGAAGTTGCGCATCGTTTTCGCCGATGCCCGCTGTAAAGATGAGCGCCTGTGCGCCACCTAGCTCAGCGTAGTAAGCACCTACATATTTTACTATGTGGTGAGTGAGCATGTTAAAGGCTAGAATCGCGTTTTTGTCGCCCTTTTCCATCGCACTCTCTACCTCACGCATGTCGTTACTACCAGCGATGGCAAGAAGTCCGCTTTTTTTGTTCATAACCGCATCGACTTCAGCAGCACTAAGTCCAGCGTTTTGCATCACAAACGGCACGATGGCAGGGTCTATAGCGCCGCACCTTGTGCCCATCATAGGACCTTCCAAAGGTGTAAGTCCCATGCTCGTGTCGGCACACTTTCCGCCTTTTATGGCGCTTATAGAAGAGCCGTTGCCGAGGTGCAAAGTGATGGCGTCAAATTTGTCTAGCTCCACGCCCAAAAATTCCGCCGCCTTTGCGCTGACATATTTGTGCGAAGTGCCGTGTGCGCCATATCTGCGAATTTTGTATTTTTCGTAAAACTCCAAAGGCAACGCATACATGTAGGCTTCTTCTGGCATGGTTTGGTGAAAGACTGTGTCAAAAACCGCTACGTTTGGCACGTTTGGTGCTGCTGCTATGCTAGACTTTATGCCACTTAAATGCGCTGGATTGTGAAGAGGAGCAAGTGCACTTAGCTCGTCTATCTTTGCTATTACGCTATCGTCTATGAGTGCTGAATCTTTAAAGTCGCTCGCACCCTGCACTACTCTGTGCCCTATGCCGTCAAGCTCCGCAAAGCTACCAAGCGTGCCACTCTCGCTAAAAAGCTCGTTCATGATCTCTATGGCTTTTCCGTGGTTTGCTATCTCGCCTTTTCGCTCGTAGTCTTTGCCCGCCGCGCTTAACTTTGCGTAAGAGTTTGGCGCGCCTATTTGCTCGACTAGACCTTTGCAGATGACGCTGTTGTCATTCATCTCATACACTTTAAACTTTAAAGAACTCGAACCTGAATTTATAACTAAAATTTTCATTTTGTTTCCTTTTTTTTGTTTTTTTAAATTTGTTTTGATGTTGTTTTTAAATTTGCGTTATAAAACAAATCATAAACCAACGCCGTAATTATGAGGGCAAAAACCCAAAGAGACATGTGTCTTGCGAGTGTAAAATACAAACGCAAAAACGCAAGTGCGAAGCCGTCATTCTGAGCGCAAGCGAAGAATCCCCCGCCTGGCTAGTAAGTAGAATCGTCAAAATTTCGACAAATTCAAACTAACGCCGTCATTCGTAAGGGCGACAGCGACCGAAGAATCTCCTTGCATTGCGATGGTAAATTTGCAAAAATGCGAAAACGCAAGTGCAACGCCGTCATTCTGAGGCTGGCTGTGCCGACCGAAGAATCCCCTGCCTGGCGAGGGTGGAAAAGTCAAATTCACCAAAAAGCGAATTTACACAAATTCCGTTTTCTGTTTTCTGCATTCTGCTTTCCGAATGTAAAAAGCTAACGCTTTTTTGTTTGTCCCGCCGCCGTTTTTCTTTT
>DCIZ01000116.1:2258-5402 GCA_002317305.1 Campylobacter sp. UBA1713 | reverse complement strand
AAAGAAAAACGGCGGCGGGACGGTGAGCGGGGCTTTCGCCCCTGCATTCAGAAAACGGAAAACGGAAAACAGAAAACAGAATTTGCAAAAAATCGTTTTTGTTTAAATTTGAGCACAAGCGAAGAATCCACTGACTTTTGAGCGGGTAGAATCTACAAATTCACGAAAAAGCAAATTTGACTTTTTCCGCCCTCGTCAGGCAGGGGATTCTTCGCTTCGCTAACGCTCCGCTCAGAATGACGGCACGACTTATCGATTCACGAGAATCACAGAATCCGTTCTCCGTTCTCCGTTCTCCGAACGCACTCCAAACGCCCAGCCAACCGTCCACTACCCCAAGATGCCGTCAGTCGCACTCCACTGCGTTAGGCTGTTCTCTTTTGCCTGAATGCAGACAAATTCTAGCGCACTTTTTGCGTTTATCTTTCGCATCACAGGTGGCGCTACACGCACGACATCGCCCGCTTTTACCTCTAGCCTTTCGCCATCTAGCTCAAAAACGCCCTCGCCTGCCAAAAAAAGATAGACCTCCTCGTTCTCCTTGTGTGCGTGAAAAAAAGGCACCGCCGCCCCCGCTTCAAGCTTGTTAAACGAAACCTCGCAACTGCTTAAACCGAGCTTCTCTTTTAGCTCAACTCTACCACTGCCATCTAGTGAAATTTTTGAAAATTTCGACATTTTTTCTCCTCAACTTTTAAAATACGGATTTACTAGCGTTTTTAGCGCAAAACCCTCACCCAAAATAAGCCTCGCAAAAAAGCTCTCCAAAAAGCTAGAATCTACGTCAAAACCACTCTTTAAGTCGGCAAAATTTGCCAAAACCAAAGCATCACGAAAGTAGCGTGAGTGCTCGCAAAAAAGCGAGTTGTCTAGCAAAAAGCCTTTTGAATTTAGGTATTTCACCGCAAAAACCGCCGTCGTGCGTGTGTTGCCCTCCGCAAACGGATGCACCTGCCAAATGCCAAAGACAAATTTAGCAAACGAGCGAATTTGCGTTTGCAAATCCATCTTCGCGTATGGCTTTTTTCTCTCACGCTCAAAATCATACGCCAAACACTCATCTATCTCCGTGTAGTCGGCATAAATGACACTCTTTTTTTCGCCCGAGCGAGTTTGCAAAATAGCCTCATTTTTTGTGATGTTGTAGTCGCGAAACCGCCCAGCGTATAGCCTAAGCGAGCCCTCAAAAACGCCACTAAAAAGTTCTTTGTGAATCGCACACAAACTTGCGGGCGAAAAGGTAAAGCCTCTGTTTTCTAGCACACTTGCGATGCGAGTAGCGACTATGTCGCACTCTTTTTGCCTAGACTCACAAAGCTCGCCACCACTTTCATATGTTTTATAGTAGCACTCTATGAGCTTTTTGGCTTCATCGTAGCTTTTTGCCTCTTTTGCAACGCGGTAAAAGTAGCTTGAAACTTTTAGCCCATCGACCGCACAAAGCCCCGCGCCTATCTCCAAATTCTTACGAATTTCTAAATTTGAAAGCTCTTTTTTCAACACGAAACACCAAACATATAGTGCTTTTGCGTGCCGTCTGTTTTGTCTAAAAACGGCAACCTGTAAAGCTTGCTCGTGCAGCCACGTGGCAAGATGTATTTGACTGCTAACGCTTCGGCGTCTTTTTTTGCGATGGGTTTTGTCGCTTTAAGCACTATGTAGTAAGGGTTTCGAAACGGCACTACATAGCTGTCTAGCGTTATTTCGTTGCCGCTTACTTGCATCACCACATGGTTTTCTTCTACTAACATCATGTTGTCTGTTGCAAATTTGCTTCTTTCGTATATGTTAGCGTTTGCGTTTTGACTCACACAACCTGCCAAAAACACGCTCACAAAAAAGCCTGTAACTGCTGAAACCACGACAGAACAAAAGCCTAAAAATAGACCAAAAAAATTTACTTTTTTCATTTTTACGCCTTTTAAAATGCAGAATGCAAAAATCTGTTTTCAGCACTCCGCTTTCCGTTTTCAGTTTTGCGACTGAATGGCTGAAATGAGCACTGTGTTTACGATGTCCTCTACTTTACAACCGCGACTTAGGTCATTTACTGGTTTGTTTAGCCCCTGCAAAATAGGACCTATGGCAACTGCGCCGCTAGCTTGCTGAATCGCTTTGTAACATATGTTGCCACAATTCAAATTTGGGAAAACAAAGACGTTTGCTCGTCCAGCAACAGGTGAATTTGGTAGCTTTACCTTTGCCGTCTCGACGTCTACTGCCGCATCAAACTGAATAGGTCCTTCTATGGCAAGCTCCGGCGAAAGCTCCTTTGCCTTTGCTGTTGCCTCTTTTACAAAGTCCACGTCCGCACCACTTCCACTCTCGCCTGTCGAGTAGCTAAGCATCGCCACACGAGGCTCTAGCCCAAAGTCGCGCGCCGTTTTAGCGCTCGCTGCTGCTATGGATGCCAGCTGGTCTGTTGTCGGATTTGGCGTAACTGCGCAGTCGGCGGTGAGCCAAATTTTGTCCTCTAAACAGATGATAAAACTTCCGCTTACGGTGCTGATGCCCGGCTTCATCTTTATAAACTGCAACGCTGGACGAATAGTCTCAGCTGTAGTCGTACTAGCACCGCTCACCATCGCGTCTGCCTTGCCTTTGTGGACAAGCATCGTCCCAAAAAATGTCTTGTCTCGCATGAGTTTTTGAGCTTTGTCTAGCTCCATGCCTTTTGACTTTCTTAGCTCAAAAAGCGTATTTGCATACTCCTCATGAAGCTCGCTTGTCGCTGGGTCTATGATCTCAGCTGCGCTTACATCTACGCCTATGCTAGCCGCTTTTTTCTCAACTGCTGACTTTTCGCCTAGCAAGATGAGTTTTACCGCACCGCTTTTTAGTAGCTCGCCTGCCGCTCTTAAAACGCGCTCGTCGCCACTCTCTGGCAAAACGACAACTTTTAGGTCGCTCTTTGCTTTTGAAAAAAGCATCTCTTTAAACTCTGTTGCTTTACTCATGTTTTTTCCTTTTTTTAAATTTGATATCTATTTTTAATCAGAATCTGAAAACCGACAGCGTTAGTTTGAAAAAACTAGCTTTCAGTGAGCGCTTCGCTTGTTTTGTCAATTCTTGAGATTCGCAAATTTACATATTTCACATTCCGTATGTAAAAAGCTAAAGCTTTTTAAATGTCCCGCCGCCGTT
>DCIZ01000116.1:0-2219 GCA_002317305.1 Campylobacter sp. UBA1713 | reverse complement strand
CGGCGGGACGGTGGACGGGGGCTTTGCCCCTGCGACCCCATGAATCACTGCGTTTTCCAATTTCCGCATTCCGAACGAATTCCGCACTCCGCACTCCAAATGGGGTCGCAGGGGCGTCAGCCCCCGTCCACCGTCTCCGCCGCCTCAGTTTTTGAGCGAAGCGAAAAAACGGAGGCGGCGGAGACTACAAAAAAAAGCGTTAGCTTTTTTACATACGGAAAATAGAAAACAGAATTTATTTGTCGATTTTAGAAAATCGCAAATTTCCGCACTCCGAACGCAAATTTAAATTCTAACTGAATTTTTATTAAACTTTGCTTTTTTTGTTTTTTTGCATCTCGTCCAGTAGCTTCTCTCTCTTCTCGTGCCGCTCTTTCATCTGCTTGTTAAAACCTACCACAAAGATGATGATGAGCCAAACTACCACACCCCAAAATATCCACTTCATTTTCGCCTCTTTCGTAGTAACTCTAGCTCGCCATCGTCAAATTTTTCTCTTTCAAATTTCTCACCGCCACGCTCCTCCATCACAAAAAAAACAGGCTTGTGGTCGCTCGTCTCTACACTCGCCTCAAAAACCCCAAAACTCCCCTTTTTGTATAGGTGTAGAATCTCTGGACTTAACATGACGTTGTCTATCTTGCCATTTTTGTGCGCCCCTTTTTTGTGCGACTTAAAGCTCTTTGGCGCATCGTCCCAAAGGTTGTAAAAGTCGTTTTGCGTTATGAGGTCGATGAGCAAAAAGTCCCCTTTTGTGCCTATTTTATACTGCGAGTTAAAGTCGCCAAGCAAGATAACATTTCGCGAATTTAGTGCCACTTTTTGCACCACTTCGGCAGCTATTGTGCGTTTTTTAAGCCCGTTGCTGTAAGCTGGCAAGTGGACATTTACCAAAGTAAGAGTAGCACCGCCCACGCTCACGTCCACGCTCAAAATAGGGCGCGTTTTTACACCACGAATCTCCTCCACGCGTGCGTTTTTTAGTGGCAAATGAGAGAGAAAACCTAGCCCAACAGGCGAATTTTTAACACTCGCAAATTTGTAAAACTCATACCCAGCGCGCTTTGCCAACTCACGCAAAACCGCCTCGTTTTCTACCTCTTGCACCGCGACCGTGTCCGCTGCTAGCTCACGCAAAACCTTTGCCACGTCAGTTAGCTTTGCTTCATACCGCTCGCCCGCTTTACCAAGCTCTCTCATACGCCAAAGGTTGCACTCGCTTTGGCTCATCTGGCTTTGGCAAGCGCCTATTTTGAATTCTTTATATTCGTTGCCGTTGTTGATTCCGTCAAAAAGGTTTTCTGTGTTAAAAGAGGCGAACTTTACTTCGCCAAAAAGCACGCTCAAAAAGAGTGCCAAACACGCTAAAATTCGCATACTAAACTCCTAAATTTGAATTTGTCTAAATTTTGCCTAATGGCTTCGTAGGTTACGATGCCGACACTTGTGGCGAGGTTTAGACTTCGCCCTTCGCTTGTCATGGGAATGGTGATGCAGCCCTCGCGCCTCTTTTGCATGAGATCTAGCGGAAGTCCTGCCGTTTCGCTACCAAAAAACAAAAAGTCGCCCGGCGAAAAGTGTGCTTCGCAGTAGAGGCGGTTTGTCTTTGTGGTGGCAAAAAAGAAACGCTCTTTTTGGTTTTCAAATTTCTCTAAAAACTCATCAAGACTCTCATAGATGTGTGGGCTAAGTTTGTGCCAGTAGTCGAGCCCAGCACGGCGTAGGTGCTTGTCGTCTATCTCAAAACCAAAGGGCTTTATGAGGTGAAGATTGCAGCCTGAATTTACGCACATGCGTCCGATGCTACCAGTGTTTGTGTGAATTTGTGGCGTTACTAGGACTATCTCAAACATTTTTGTTCTTTCTTTTGAAATTTGAAAACTTAGATTATAGCGATTTTTTCTTAAAGAAGTATTTATTGTTAGGTAAGATTCGTCAAATTTACAAAAAGCAAAAACAAATCGCCGTCATTCTGAGGGCTTTAGCTCCGAAGAATCCCACGAAATTTTAGGGACAAATTTGCAAAAATGCGAAAACGCAAGTGCAACGCCGTCATTCTGAGCGCAAGCGAAGAATCCCCCGCCTTTTGATGGCGTAAATTCGTAAAATTTGAGAAAAAGTAAATTTTCGCAAATTCCGCTTTCTGTTTTCCGCATTCCGTTTTACGATATGTAAAAAGCTAACGCTTTTTAAAAGTCCCGCCACCGTTTTTCTTTTCG
>DCIZ01000062.1:14058-15888 GCA_002317305.1 Campylobacter sp. UBA1713 | reverse complement strand
TTCCTGTAAAACAAGCGAAGCGCTTTTTGCGAAGCAAAAATGTTTCTTTAAATTCACAAAAAAGTAAATTTCAAAGATTCTACTCGCTCACAAGGCGGGGGATTCTTCGGTCGCATTCGCTCCCTCAGAATGACGGCGGTAACGGAAAACGGAGTGCGGAGAACGGAAAACGGAATTTGTTAAAATTTGCTTTTTCATGAATTTGACGATTCTACTGATTCACAAGGCGGGGGATTCTTCGGTCGCTACCGCTCCATCAGAATGACGGCGTTGATTTCAGGAAACATCGCTTTCAGCGAGCGCTTCGCTTGTTTTGACGATTCTGTAGAATCGCAGAATCGCTCTCCGCTCTCCGCTCTCCGTTCTCCGTTACGGGCGTTTGTTGCCGATGGTATGAATGACAAATGTTACACAAAACGCCACCACAGCCCACAAAACCCAGCCAAGTCCATAGTCGTAAAATGGCATGAAATTTTTCGCCACTTCGACAAAGCCAGCAGGCAAGATTTTTGCTTGTGAGCCGAGCGAAAAGATGAGTCCAGTAACGACAGTTACATAGATGCAACTTCGGTAGATAAGCTTTGAACTCTCTATAAAACGGTCGATGAGCGCCAAAACCACCAGCACAATGACGACAGGGTAAAACGCCACAAGCACAGGAACGCCCACTTCTAAAATGGCACCAAGTCCAAAATTCGCAAAAAAGGCGCTCACCGCACTAAAAATGATGCACCAAATTTTGTAGCTCACGCTAGGCATAAGCGAGTTAAAATACTCACTTCCAGACGCCGTAAGCCCCACAGTAGTCGTCAAACACGCCAAAAACATAGCAAGCCCTAGCACTATCAGCCCGCCATTGCCAAAGAGAAACACCGCCGTTTTTGTTAAGATGTCAGCGCCCGTTTTTGTCTCGCCTATTATGCCAGCCGTTGCTGCGCCCAAATATGCAAGCGATATGTAGATGATGGCTAAAACCGCCCCAGCAAAGATGCCTGTCTTTATGGTAACGCCCACGACCGCGCGCTCATCGCTAACGCCGTAGCCTCTTATGACGTTTATGACGACTATGCCAAAGACTATAGACGCCATCGCGTCCATCGTGTCGTAGCCTGCCAAAAAGGCGGTTGAGGTCGGTGCGGTGGCGTATTTGCCCGTAGGTGTGCCAAACGGCGGCGTCTCTGCAAAAAAGACACCTAAAACGAGCAAGGCGATTAGCACCAAAAGTGCGGGTGTGAGCCACTTGCCGAGAATGTCGACTACTTTGCTCTTGCTGACAGAAACGAGGTAGTTTATGATGAAAAAGACCACGCACCAAATGAGCATCGGCACGCTTGTCGAGCCTTCAAAAAACGGCTTTACGCCCACTTCAAAAGGCAAAATTCCCGCACGCGGAATGGCTAAAAATGGTCCGATGGCGAGGTAGATAAGCACGATGAACACTGGACCAAAAAAGCGGTCGACTCTGTTTGTGAGTGCCTGAACGCTACCACACTTTGCGACTGCTGCGACACCTAGCACGGGCAAAACGACTGCTGTCGTGCAAAAATACAAGATGGTTTGGTAGAAAATTTCGCCAGATTCTTTACCGAGCATCGGCGGAAAGATGAAGTTTCCCGCACCAAAAAACATAGAGAAAAGCATGAGCGAAACTACTATAAATTCGCTCCTCGTGATAGTTTTCATCTGTTTCCTTTCGTTTTTAAATTTGGCTTCATTCTAACCAAACTTGACTTAATAGTTTGTTAATGTGTTAGATAAATTTTTATTTTAAGTTTCGGTTAAGGTTAAATTTAGGAGGCGTGCGGTAACGGAAAACGGAGTGCGGAAAAC
>DCIZ01000062.1:9341-14029 GCA_002317305.1 Campylobacter sp. UBA1713 | reverse complement strand
AAATTTGCTTTTTTGTGAATTTGACTTTTTTATTCGCTCACAAGGCTGGGGGATTCTTCGCTTCGCTAACGCTCCCTCAGAATGACGGCGGTAACGGAATGCGGAATGCGGAATTTTGCAAATTCGCTTTTTGGTGAATTTAACGATTCTAATCGCTCAAATTTCAGGGGATTCTTCGGTCGCTTCGCTCCCTCAGAATGACGGCGTTGGTTTTTACTTTTTCGATAACCGCAGATTTCCGCTCTCTGTTTTCCGTTTTCCGCATTCCGAACACACACCTCACACCTCAACGCCGTAAAGCTCGCAGACTTTTGCCTCTATCTGCAAAACTAACACCTCGCTCGGACTTGACAAATTTGCCTCGACTAGCCTCACAAGCTCGCGGCTTTTTGCCTCGTCTCTCTCAAAAGGCGGCACAGGCAAACGCAAAAGGTTATTTGTCTTAAACTCTCCATCTATCCCGCCACCCATGTAAAATTTACGAAGTGCCGTGTAAGCGAACTTTGAGTTCAAAATGCCAACCAAATATTTCATCGTCTCGCTTTTTCCGCTTATGATGTTTGCTGGTGCGGGCGCAAAAAAGCCACGCTCGTCATAGGCAAAACGCGCGCCGTCCGCCATGATGCACGGGTAGATGATCTTGCCCTCAAAAAACTCGCCTCGCAAAAGCGAAGCAAATTTGTCAGCTAGAGGTGCCCCCCCCCCGCAAGAATCGCACTTTTTACGCACGCTTTTTCCTCTTCACTCAGTCCGTAAAGCTCAAAAACCAGCTCGTCTATCTCTCTTTCTGCCGTTTCGTCATTTTCCTCCAAACGCCTTTTTACAAGCGCTACTATCTTTTTTACCAAAGCCAAATTTGCTTCTGTCGGCTGCGGGATAGGAATGTTTTCTATCTTCTCTTTTGCACCATAAGCGTATTTTCCCACCTCAACTAAATTTGTGTAGATAGTTTTCATATAGTCCGAAAAAACTGAATTTAAAACGCCCAAAAGATATTCCAAATTTTCGCCTGTTATCATAAACATAGAGTTGTTAAAAATAAAATTTGGTTCAATTAAACTCATAGGATATTCGCCATTTACACCGCTCCAACAAATTTTTCTTTTCGCAAACTCCTGATAATAATTTGCTCCATATCGTTGCATACAATACCACTCATATCTAATACCAGTTTCAGCTTTATTTCTCGCTGAAAGTTCGCTTTTAAAACCATGCAAATGTGCGTAAATTGATGGATACATTTTTTTCAAATCCGCTTCGTTTTCTTCCATTGATTTTGGATTTGCTGTATTTGGAAAATGCCACGACATAAATATCACCCAAAGCCCCGCCCACGTGTAGCCATAACGCGAAATGTCCCGCCCGCGAAGAATCGGCTTTATGAGCTCGCTTGTTCTCTCACGCTCCTCATCACTCTCGCATGATGCTAGAATCGCCTCGCGTTTTTCGCTACTTATGATAAACGCCTCGTTTAGTCCAGTTTTAATGCCATAATTTATCTCCACGCCCTCCCACTGCCCAAGTGGCGTGCCCACCGCCTCGATCTTTGCCTTTAAAGCCGCCTCTTTTTCGCTCAAAAAAGTCCAGCCATCACTACTTATATCGCCCTGACGAATTTTAACATAACTCAAATTTGAAAATTCAGCCTTTTGCGCCTTTGCAACGTTAAAAAAATTTCTCTGAAACGGCTGGTTTTTTTCTATATCTTTCACCGCTTTTGACTCATTTGCATTTGGCACTTTAAAGCTCAAAACTCCGCTGTCAACTGTCGCACTCTTAAACACCTTTACGCCATTAAAGTCCACGAACTCCAAAAGCCGCGTTTTGTGCCCCAAAAATTCACGAAGTTTCTCGCCATAGCCCGCCCGAAGCCACTTGTTTGAGGTGATGAAACTCACCACGCCGCCCTTTTTTGCGATGCGACTAGAAAGTTCAAAAAAGTATGTGTAGATGTCGCTAGTAGAGTTAAAAACCTCGTAGTTTTTCAGTGCATCTTTTAAGTGGCGAATCTCCTCTTGACGTATGTAGGGCGGATTCCCCACGACCATGTCAAAGCCCACAAATTCGCCCTTTTCGTCCAAAACTTCTGGAAACATAAAACGCCACTCAAACGGGTTAAGCTCTCTAAGGTAGTAAAGCTTTTCATAAGATTCTTTTAGCTTTTTAAATTCAGCTTTTGCCTTTTCTACTTGCGTTTTGTCATTTTCGTCAAAGTCGTAAAAATTCGGAAAAACCTTGACTTTCTCTTTAAAATCTTCGCTTTCGTCTTTAACTAAAAAATCACCATATTGTTGTGTATATTTGGAAGCCGAATTCTCAAATTTTTTCTTTTTTTCCTTATCGTTTATCTCAAAAGCAAAATTCCTAAACGCCTCTTGTTGATTTTTGATGCTCTCTTTTAGCTTCGTTTTGTCGCCACCGCCTAGTTTGTAGAGAATCACCTCTTTTTTGTATTTTGAGATATGGTTTTTTATATTTTGATTTTCCAGTTTTAGCCCATTGTCAAAGTAGCTAACAAGCGAATTTCCGACTTTTATGTTTATGTCTATGTTTGGCAAAGTCTGCAAAGCGTGGTGAGAAGTGCCGTCAAATGTGGTGTAGTAGCTACTTTTTAGAAGCTCTATCCACAAGCGAAGGCGACAAATTTGAACTGAATTTTCGTTTATGTCTACGCCAAAAAGGTTGTTTTCTATGATGGAAGCCTTTAACTCAAAAAGCTCTTTTTGAATGCGGTGCGCCTTTTCGTTTTCGTTTTTTGGACGCGTATAGGCGAAGTTTTCTAGCACTAGCTCGTCGTCTAGGACACTTACGCTATCTACATCTTTTAAAGCTAAATTTAGTTCAAAGTAAATTTTCACAAGCTCGTTAAGCGCTGCGACCAAAAAGTGCCCGCTGCCAACGGCTGGGTCGCAAATTTTGATGCTTTCTAGTAGCTCTTTTGCCTGCTCTTGTGCTGTTTTGTCAGTGCGTTTTTGAAGGCGAATTTCATCTCTTAACTCGCTTAAATTTTGGGCATTCCAGCCAAATTTTGCGTTAAATTTCTCCAAAACGATGTTTTCTAAATTTGCCTTGCACATTTGCGTGGTGATAAAACTCGGCGTAAAAACCGCACCCTCTTTGTAGCCATTTAGCTTCTCAAAAACCAGCCCAAGAACGCTTGAATTTATCAGCGTTTTTTCGCTTTTTGAGACACCAAAGTCGTAACGCTCCAAAAAATCAAAAAGATAGTCCAAAAAACGAACTTTTTTGCTGTTTTGCGTTTTTTGCGTTTTTTGCGTTTTTTTCTCGCTACCAAAAAGCTCTATACAAAGCTCGCTGTCAAGCTCTGTGAGCTGTGCGTCAAATGTTTCGGCTATCTGTTTTGTAAAAAGCGAGCTGTTTAGGTATGGCAAAAAGTCAAATTTACTCTCGTCTCTATCTTCGGGTTTTTTGGCAAGCACGTCAAAAAAGAGTTTTGAAAGTGTGTGAAAATCTTTTATCTTTTCTTTTGTGAGAAAACTCAACTCTTGTTTTGCTTTTTTGAAAGATTCTTCGCTCTCGCCCGCGTTAAAGTCTATTAGATTCGCCTCGATGAGTTTCAAAAAAAGGATGCGATTTAGCCAAATGACTATGAGATTCATCGATTTTTCAAAACTTCCTGTTTTTTTTGTAAGCATTTTTTCAAAAGTATCGCTGGCGGTTTTCTGCCCTCGTATGCTCTTATCTTTTTGCGTTTCAAGCCCCAAAATGTGAAGTAGTTCGTTGTAAAAATGTGTGTCTATCTCGTTTGGGTCGGCTACAAATTCGCCGTGCAAAAAGTCGCGAGAGAAAATTTTTGCGATGGTTTTTGTGGTTTTTGTAGTTTTTGTGGTTTTTGTGTTCTTGTCGCTTTCTGCATCGGTTGTCAAAACATCTGTCAAATTTAGACAAAAGGCTTTTATGTCGCGGTCAAAGCGGTCAAAAATGTCGTTTTCCAAATTTGCTGTTTCTCGTTTTTTCTCCTTTTTTTGCGATAAAATTCTCTCTAACCGCTCGTAAAATTCGCCCGTTTTTTTAAGTAGCGAATCGCCAGAAACATAAGATTCAAAAAGCTCTTTTATCTCTTTGTTTTCGTAGAAAAATCGCTTAAATTCTCGTGCTTCAAAAAAGAAAAATTCATAAAAATTTGTGATGACTATGTAACGAAGTTGCACGTTTTGGTTTTGCTGAAATTCTCGCAAAAAGTAAAGCACCGCCTCGTGAAGTGCCTTTTTGTTTGCATTTTCCTCTGTCAAAAAGTCTAGCGAATTTGGCTTTTTCGCCTCTATTATGACTTCGATTTTGCCGTTTTTTACCAGCGAAAGGTCTATCTCACTCTTACCTTTTTGTTTGTGTTTTGTCTGGGTTTCAAAGCCCAATTCTTGCAAAAACGGCTTTAAAACGTCCGCTACAAGCGCATCTTCGCTTTGGTCTTTTTTGGCATCAAGTGCGTTTAGGTAGCCTTTTGCCACTTTCTCAAATTTAGAAACATCTGCGACCGCACTCGCAAACAACGGCGAAAAAATATCTTTTGTCGTAACCAAATTTAGCTTCATCACAGCTCCTCTTGTCTTTCTTAGAGATTATACTGTTTTAAAGCTTATGAATAGTTGAACGCAAACCTTAAGGGCATCTCTAAAAACCAGTTTGGCTTGATTTCGAAGAGTGTTTTTAGGAGATTTTTTTCTTAA
>DCIZ01000062.1:0-9269 GCA_002317305.1 Campylobacter sp. UBA1713 | reverse complement strand
GCGAAGCGCTCGGCGTTAGCCGATGTTTCCTGTAAAGCAAGCCACCAAATTCAGTTAAATGGTTTTTAGAGATGCCCTTAATTTATTATTAAGTTAAATTTAGATAGAATCCGCAACTTTTGCTGGATATAAACCACAAATTTTAATTTCTACTTAAAGTAGATAAAGGTAAAAAAGGTAAAAAATGTTCTACTATCTCTACGAATTTACAAATTTAAAACTGCTAAGCTACATCACCGTGCGAGCAGGTGCGGCGTTTTTTTTCGCTTTTGGACTTTGCGTATTTTTGATGCCCGTTTTCATTCGCTGGGCAAAAAGAAAACACGCCTCACAACCCATCTACGAACTCGCTCCTGAAAATCACAAAAAGAAAAACCACACGCCCACAATGGGCGGATTAGTCTTTGTCGCCAGCACCATAGTCGCCATTTTACTCACCGCGCACATAGGCGACCACTACGTTCAGTGTGGCATCTACGCCATCACTCTCTTTGCCCTCATCGGCTTCATCGACGACCGCGCAAAAATTTTAGGCGCTAGCAACCACGCTGGACTCTCGCCTCGTGCCAAATTTGCTTTGCAGTGGATCTTTGCCTTTTTTGTCGCTGGCATGGTCTATGCCCACAGCGACCTAAACAGCGCATTTTACCTACCTTTCGTAAAGACGCCACTCTTTGACATGAGTTTTTTTGCCATTCCATTTTGGGCACTCGTGATGGTCGCGGCGAGCAACTCGGTAAATCTCACAGACGGGCTAGACGGGCTTGCCACCGTGCCAGCGGCGTTTGCGCTCATTACGCTAGGAATTTTTGCATACCTTGTCGGCAACACCGTCTACGCAAACTACCTTCTCTTGCCAAAATTCATCGGCGTTGGCGAGCTTGTCATACTTGTCAGTGCCTTTGTCGGCGCGCTTTTGGGATTCTTGTGGTACAACTGCTACCCAGCGCAAGTCTTCATGGGCGACACGGGTAGCCTCTCCATCGGCGGTTTTATGGGCTTTATGGCTATCTGCACAAAAAACGAACTTTTGCTTCTCGTCATCGGCTTTGTCTTTGTCATAGAGACTTTGTCAGTCATCTTACAAGTCGGCAGCTTTAAACTTCGCAAAAAACGAATTTTTCTCATGGCGCCGCTTCACCATCACTTTGAGATGAAAGGATGGAGCGAAAACAAGATCATCATTCGTTTTTGGACTATCGCACTTTTGGCGAATCTAATAGCACTAGCGGTGCTAAAACTAAGATAAAGGCAAGAGATGAAAACTCTATTTGGTTATGGAAAAACGACAAAAGCCATCGCAAAAAGTGGCGGTTGGTGCATCTTTGATGACAAATTTACCCACGCTTCAAAGGACGAATTTGGCAACGATTTGCTGCCAGTAAGCGAATTTGACGCCCAAAAAAGCGAACTAGAAGTGCCAAGCCCCGGCTTTCCACGCACGCACGAACTGGTGCAAAATTCAAAAAATCTCATTAGCGAATATGACTACTTTTTGCGTAACACGCCAAAAAACTGCATCTGGATCAGCGGCACAAACGGCAAGACCACCACTACACAGATGACGCAGCACCTTTTGGCTAGCTTTGGCTCGCAAATGGGCGGAAATGTAGGCACGCCGCTAGCCGAGCTAGACCCACAAGCGCAAATTTGGATTTTGGAGACTAGCTCATTTACTTTGCACTATACAAAATTCGCCACGCCGCTTGTCTACTTACTACTGCCCATCACGCCTGACCACATTAGCTGGCACGGCACGAGCGAGGAGTATGTTTCAGCAAAGCTTAAACCGCTAAAAATGATGAAAAAAGGTAGCATCGCCATCGTCCCAAAATGTTTTGAAAACACAGCGAGCTACGCACGTGTTGTCGGCTACAAAAACGAGCAAGACTTGGCGCGAATTTTTGGCTTTGAGCTAGGCGAAGTGGCATTTAAAGAGCCCTTTTTGCTAGATGCCGCACTAGCACTTTGTGCCGCAAAAATTTTGACAAACCACGCTGACGTCGGGCTTTTAAACACATTTCGCATCGACAGCCACAAACTCGAAGAGTTTTTTGACACAAACGGACGGCTTTGGGTAGATGATACAAAAGCGACAAACATAGACGCCGCCATTTGCGCGCTAAAACGCTACCGCGACAAATTTGTCCGCGTTATAGTCGGTGGCGATGACAAAGGCGTAAGTTTAGCGCCTCTTTTTGAAGCGATGCGTGAGCTAAATTTGGCGTGCAAAGTCTACGCCATCGGGAGCAACTTTAAGCGTGTGGCTGAGCTTTCAGCACATTTTGGCGTGGCGTGCGAGCCGTGCGAATTTTTAGAATTTGCCGTAAATGCCATGAAAAAAGAGTTAAAAGTGGGCGAAGTGGGCTTACTAAGTCCAGCATGTGCTAGCCTAGATCAGTTTAGCTCATACGCTGAACGTGGCGAGAAATTTAAGGCGTTTGTGCTGAAGGCGTAAAGCAAATTTAGGGCACTCTAAAAAACTGGATTTTTAAAGATGCCCTAAATTTAACCATCAGCACAAATAGCAAAAACCTCTCTACAGTAAAAAGTATTTATATACCAAACTCACAAAAAGCAAAAATATCACGAAAAATAGCAAGTAACGAATGAAACTAGAGCCTTTTTGAATGGCTATCTTGCTACCTACAAAGTTACCCAGTATACTAGCAAATATCATCGGCAAACCCACCAAAAATAGCATCTTGCCCGCTACTGCAAACGCCACAAAAGCACCCGCATTTGAAGCGAGGTTAAAAATTTTCGAGGTCGCACTCGCATTTACCAAATTTAAATTCATCACAAAATGTAAAGCCAAGATGAGCAAGCTACCAGTTCCTGGACCAAAAAAGCCATCATAAAAGCCTATGACAAGGCACAAAAGCGGAAAGACAAAAAGCTTTTTAAACGGCGTAACGTGCGTTTCTAGTTCGGCATCTTTTTTTGGAAAAAAAGAAAAAAGCAAGCCTAAAGGCATGAGTGCTGCTACTATTTTGCCTGCCAAAACTTCGTCTAAAAAGAGAATCATCTTTGCGCCTATCCACGCACCCACCAGTGCCAAAGGGACTCCGACCACGCAAAACGCCCAAACGATCTTTTTGTTTTTGAAAAAATTAAAGATGGCTGAAAATGTGCCAAGCGTGCTGACTAGTTTCTCCTGACCGAGTGCTATCTGTGTCGGCATTCCACACAAGATAAAGCTAGGCACAAGCACAAGTCCAGCACCACCAGCAACAGAGTCTATAAAACCAGCAACAAACGAAGCAAGCACTAGCAAAAAAAGCCCCAACATAAAAGAATCTGCCAAAATCGAGCCTTCTAAAAACATCTTTCGCTCCTTAAAATATTTTCATTTAAAACATTTTCATTGTGCAAAACTATCTCATTATTGTCTAAAAAATCATAGCTATTTGCACCATAAAGCCGAATGAGCCAGCGGTCAAAGCCGTCAAATTTTGCCTCAAAACTATCTCGGCTATGAAGTGTCTCTTGATTCTTAAAAATCAAAAAATCTCCCTTTTGAAAGCAGTGGCTTAGTTTTTTGACATGCTCTGTTGCATGTTTAAATTTATCCAAAGCCAAATTTGCCTCTTTATTCATGCCTTTTACATTGTGAAAATCAAATCTAGTGTAAGATGTGCCGTCTCGTTCTTGTATCACAGAAACATTTTCAACACAAATTTGCTTGTCAAAAGAATCGGGAGATTTTACTACAAATTCGTTTTTTGAAAGTTTATGAACCGTCTCGCCTTCCAACAAACCAAGCACATCATCAAGCAGAATCAAATCTGTAAACACTTGCGCTTTTCCTCTAAGACAAAACAACGAAAGAAACTGTGGTGAGTTGAGTGAATTTCGCTCATATTCTGGGTAAATTTTATATAAAGGATTATCTGAATGAAAACCAAATTTATATTTTGAACCATAAGAACCGATCATCTCTCTCTCTCTCTCTCTAACGGAGTAACACTGCGAAAAACGCGTCCTAAATTTTCGTTTTTGTAAGCATACGGAATGATATTTAAAACTCTGTATAGTGTAAGCAAAAAATTTTTCGTCAGCGGAATGTTGTCAGGATGTTCATAACCACTGCCACAAGGAGATGGCGGTAGTTCCAAATCAACTGGACAATTTTGCAACAAAATCGCTTTGTTTTGGCTTGTGCCAAATTTGTTTAACTCACAAGCAAATTTTTGCGCTAAAATAAATTTTAGCATAAATTCGCCACCATAACCATTTTTTAGCGATTTTTCATAATCAATATTAGAAAAATCACTAAAATCATAACATAAAATATTTTTCATGTGTATCCTTTACATAAAATAAAAAATATTTTATCAAAATAAATATAAAGATAGACTTAAATCCTAAATCCTCACGCCACAACGCCTAAATTCCAAAACAGTGGTCTATTGGTCCATTTCCGTGCCCTATGACAACGCCACTTTTTAGCGCATTTGCGACAAATTTTTTTCCGTTTTTGACCGCACCAAAAAGAGTTTCACCACCAGCAAGCGTGCAAGCGATGGCAGAAGATAGCGTGCAACCCGTGCCGTGCGTGTTTTTTGTCTCGACAAACCGCCCTTCAAAAATGGCAAAATCACCCTCGATTCTACCGCAAATTTCACCACTGCAAATTTCACCACTGCCACAAACCGCACCGCTGAATTTCTCACCGCCATTTTCTGCCAAAACCAAATTTGACTTCTTGCTAAATTCACCGCCACAAACATCGCTACCACAAACATCGCTACCAAAAGCCTCGCCGCCGCCGCCAAATTTCTCACCAAAAAACAAAACATCGACCGCCACTTTCGCCCCACTCTGCCAAAGATGCCCGCCCTTTACCAGCACCGCCACGCCGCCATGTTTTTGCGAAATTTCACGCGCCGCACGCCGCATATCTTCTACAGAAACGACACTAAAACCTGTTAAAACTTCGGCTTCGGGAATGTTTGGCGTAACGAGCGTAGCCAGCGGAAAAAGCTCATTTTGAAGTGCTTTGACAGCGCCGTTTTGAATCAGTTTGCCGCCGCTAGTTGCCACCATGACAGGATCTACCACCACGTTTTTTGCGCCATATTTTCGCAAACTTTTTGCGATGACTTTTATGATGCCTTCATTTGAAACCATTCCCACCTTAACCGCATCGGGCATTATGTCCTCAAAGCACGCTTCTAGCTGCGCCTCCACAAACGCCGGCGCCGTCTCGACCACGCCAAAAACGCCAGTCGTGTTTTGCGCCGTGAGTGCGGTGATGACACTCATCGCATACATTTTGTGTGCCGTGATGGTTTTTATGTCGGCTTGGATGCCCGCACCGCCACTAGAATCGCTCCCTGCTATAGTCAAAACTTTTCTCATTTTGTTCCTTTTTCATTTATGAACACCTCTAAAAACGACTGTTTCTAGTAAAAAACCTAGCCAAAATACTTTTTAGAGATGCCCTTAAGAATTTTTTGGTATAATCTCACAAACGGTTTCTAAAAGTGCTTCTGCACTAGATGTTTCATCGCCGCCCATCCGAGCTAGACTCGGAGTGCGAAGAGAGAGGACGGCTTCGCTAGAGACCGCTTTTTTGATAAATCTGTTAAAATTTCTCTTGTCCTGCTTATTTGCGTGAAATATCACTCATTTTTCACTCAAATTTACAAACCACCTAGCACGATTCCTAGCACCAAAACCACCACCACCACAGGCACAAACAGAAATTTTCCCATGAGCCAAATGCCACTTCCGAGCCGTTTTGTTCTACCCAAATTCACCTCTTCTAGCACCACGCCGCGCCCGAGCACCCAAAAGAAAACGACCGCACTTATTAGCGCACCGAGCGGAATGATGTAGATGCTCACCACGTCCATCCAAACGCCGACCACGTTTGCATTTTCGAGAAAAACGCCCACCGCCGCCGCTAGCACAACTGTCAAAAGAGTCGCCACCAAACGCCCCATTCCAAAGCGGTTTTGGAGCGCTTCGACAGGCGTTTCGAACAAATTTATAATGGACGTTACGCCCGCAAAAAGCACCGCCACAAAAAACAAAACGCCAAAGAGCCAGCCACCTGGCATCCCCCTAAAAATTTCAGGCAAGATGATGAAAAGTAGCGGCGGACCTTTTATAGCGCCCAAGTCTACGTTATATGCAAACGCCGCTGGAATGACGACCACAGACGCCAAAACCGCCGTGATGCTGGCAAAAAACGTTATCTTTTTAGCCGCGTCAAAAGCGTCCTCACTTCTGCCAAAGTAGCTGCCGTAAACGACCGTTCCGCATCCTGCAAGGCTTAGCGAAAAAAAACACTGCCCAAGTGCCGCTATCCACGTCTGCGGGCGCGCCAAAAATTCCCACTGCGGCACGAAAAGGTAGCGGTAGCCGCTCACCGCGTTTGGCAGTGTCGCCACCCAAATGCCGAGTGCGACAAAAAGCAAGAAAAATAGCGGCATCATAACTTTGTTTGCCGTTTCGATGCCATTTTTTACACCCAAAATTAGCACGAAAAAGGTGATGACGAGCGCCAAAATGTGCCACTTTACGCTACCAAAATCGCCGATGATAGCACCAAAAAAACCGCCTATGTCCACGCTTTTGTCCAAAAGCTCACCGCTAAACGTCCCGAAAAGATAGCAAAGAATCCACCCGATGACGACTGCGTAACCTATGCCGATGGCGTAACTGCCTATGACGGGAATGATGCCGATGTTTGAAAGCGAAGTGCGAAGTTTAGAGTGTGCGGTCGTGTTGGTTGTTTTTTGAGAATCGCCGTCATTCGCAAGGGACGAATGCGACCGAAGAATCTCATGGTTTTCTGGTGTTTTTTGAGAAATTTGTCTTTTATCTGTAAAATCGTTTTGCAAATTTTGCATATTTTGCAAATTTGAAACTTCGCTATTTTTGTCTTCTTTTTTGTTAAAGACTGACAAATTTTTCGCACCCAAAATAGCCTTTTTAAACGTCCCAAAAGCACCCGTCTGCCCCCAACGCCCCACGCAAATTTCGCCCGTTACACCGACAAGCCCTAAAAAAAGAGCTATGATGGCATATGCTAGCAAAAACGCGCCGCCACCAAACTGAACCGCCCGATACGGAAACGCCCAAACGTTTGCCAGCCCGACAGCAGAACCGATGCACGCCAGCGCAAAAGCCCACTTTCCACTAAAATTTTCTCGCATCTTTACACCTTAAAATTTAATTTTTGTTGTATTTTTGTTTTTAAACTATAAACTACGAAACATAACACAAACAAGTAAAACGTCAAATTCAAAAAAGCAAATTTTCGCAAATTCTCTTTTCCGCGTTCCGTTTTCCGTTTTCCGCACTCCGCATTCCGCATTCCGTTTTCAGAAACAGGGTCGCAGGGGCGGTAGCCCCGTCCGCTTGTCCCGCCGCCGTTTTCTTTTGAGATTTATTGAAAAAGAAAACGGCGGCGGGACTACAAAAAAAGCGTTAGCTTTTTTTACATATCAAAAAAGTAAAAATAGAACGCCATCAGAATGATGGTGTTATGTTTGTGCTTTTTTGCATTTTACTAAAATTTTTTTATAAACAAAAAGCAAAACCAAGCACCGTCATTCTGAGGGCGAAAACCCGAAGAATCCCCCACCTTTTAATAAAGTAAAAAAGTCAAATTTACAAAAAAGCAAATTTTAAAGATTCTACTCCATAAAATTTCGGGGGATTCTTCGGGCTTACGCCATCAGAATGACGGCGTTATGTTTTTGCTTTTTTAATTTTTGAAGATTCTCCGCCCTCGTCAGACATGGGATTCTTCGCTTCACTACCGCTCCATCAGAATGACGGCTTCGCACCGCTTTTTTTGCATTTGTAGAATCGTCAAATTCACAAAAAAGCAAATTTTCACAAATTCCGTTTTCCGTACTCCGAACGCATCACTCACCCAGCTCAAACCCAAACTCAAACCCAAACTCCAACCCAAACACGCCATATTTTACCATATCAACCTTGCCGTTTTTCACAAAAACGCCCTCTTTTGCCAGCATTTTAGCCTGAATTTCAGCCCCGCCTAGCCCAAAATTCGCCCCCATTTTACCAGCAGAACTGACGACTCTATGACAAGGAACGAGAAGGTCAAATTCTCTTTCTCTCAAAAATTCACACTCGCCGCTCTCGCTACCGCTCCACCCCACTTCGCCAGCCAACGCCACAAAAGGCAGCGGATTCTTGTGCAAAGCATTGCCAACAACACGTGCGAGATTTTTGTCGCCAAGCGCCAAAGCGACTTGTGCGTAGGTCGCAACGCGCCCTTTTGGTATGCCACGCACCACCGCGTAAATTCGTTTTTCTAAATTTGTCATAAAAACCGCCAATTTTTACAAAAAGAAACATTTTACCACTAGCCAAACGGCAAAGGCAAAGATGAGTGCCGCCGAACCAAACGCTATAAGACGCGCGACACCAGCGCTGATGAAGCGGCGTGAGATGCTCGTTACCAAAGGCAAAAAGACGATCCAGCTTAGTATGGCAAAAAAGAGCCCAGCAAGGTTAAAAAGTGGCTTGTTGCTCGCGACCACAAGGCTAGAAACGCTCAACCAAAATGCGATGGCGTAGGGGTTTAGGAGGTTTGAGACGACACCTTTGACGTAGCACTTTAGCGCACTTTCTGGCGGTGCTTCGCCGCGCGCGCTGGCGGCTAGTTTGCCCGCACTTTTGAGCGTAGAAAATGCGACAAACGAAAGAAAAGCAGCGCCAAAAACCGCCAAAATTTTCATCGTCAAGTCGCCTTGAAGTAGGTGCAAAATGCCAAAATTCAGCAGCACGAGGTAGAGCACATCCACGCTCATAGCGCCCGCACCGACAAAAAAGCCATATCTAAATTTGACAAGCGCGTAGCTCATCATCATTACGTTTATGGGACCGACTGGCACGCTCACGCCGTAACCTAGCACGAGTCCTTGTAAAAAACTCTCCATTTTTTTCCTTTTTTAAGAAACTAAACCGCACGCCGTCATTCGCAAGCGTTGCGTAACCGACCGAAGAATCCCCTGCCTTTTTAGCGAATAGAATCTACAAATTCACAAAAAAGCAAATTTTCACGAATTCCGTTTTCCGCACTCCACATTCTGCATTCTGTCACCGCCGTCATTCTGAGGGAGGCGTAGCCGACCGAAGAATCCCCCGCCTTTTGACGAAGTAGAATCTACAAATTCACAAAAAAGTAAATTTCGCAATTTCCGTTTTCCGTTTTCCGCATTCCGTTTTCTGAATGCAGGGGCGGTAGCCCCCGTCCGCCTGTCCCGCCGCCGTTTTCTTTT
>DCIZ01000073.1:4026-7859 GCA_002317305.1 Campylobacter sp. UBA1713 | reverse complement strand
AAGCGCTTTTTGCAAAGCAAAAATGTTTCCTTTAAAACAAGCGAAGCGCTTTTTGCAAAGCAAAAATGTTTCCTGTAAAACAAGCGAAGCGCTCGGCGTAGTCGAAGTTTCTAGTAAAAAATCAAGCCAAACTAGTTTTTAGAGATGCTCTAGTTTTTTAAAATCAAGCCAAACTCTCTTTTGTGGATTATTTATTTTGATGTTAGCAAATTTTAATGTGATATTTACATTTTTTTTGATATAATTAGAATCTAAAATTTAAAAAATAAGAGGTTTTGGTGCGATGCGTTCAGATGTTTTTCTCTTTTTTGTAGTTGCTTTTCTGTGTTTGGCGGAGGTTGCTGGTGGTGCAAACGGCACAACAGGTGTTGCAGAGAGTGTTGCAGAGAGTGTTGCAAAGAGTGTGGAGAGCGCAAAGGGAGCTGACGGCAAAGTTTTTAACAAAACAAATTTAACAAATTCGACAAATTCTAAATTTGACACTAGCTTTGACAAAAAGAATTTAACCAAAAAACTAGAAAAAGAGAGAAGAAGAAAAATTTTGACACACAGCGAAATTTTGAGTTTAAAAGATCTTTTTACTACACAAAAATCACAAAATATAGACAAATTTGTTTTACAGGCTATTTTTGAGGATAGCGCAAAGATAAATGGACAGTGGCTAACTATTGGCGAAAGCATCTCTGGTTATACACTTGTCAAAGTGCTCCAAAATAGTGTCGTTTTACGAAAAAACATCGCAAAAAGAGGTGCAAACACTGGCGAAAACGAGAGCGGTGGCGAGCAAGAGAGAGAAATTTTTCTACACATAAACAACAAAAATTCGAATTTTCTTTTTTAAACGGCACATATAAAAACATTTTGTTTTGATTTGCTATAAACATCAAAAATCTAGTGCTTCGCTTGAGTTCGAGAAATGTTTCTCGTAAAACAAGCGAAGCGCTTTTTGCAAAGCAAAAATGTTTCTGTGTAAAACAAGCGAAGCGCTCGCCGTAGGCGATGTTTCTCGTAAAATCAACGCCGTCATTCTGAGTCTGGCTGTGTTGACCGAAGAATCCCCCCCCATTCGCTTTTTCTTGAATTTGACGATTCTGTTCGCTAAAATTTCAGGGGATTCTTCGGTCGCTTCGCTCCCTTGCGAATGACGGCGATTTGTTTGAGTGTTTTTTTGTTTTTGCACTTTGCAAAAAAGCAAAAACAAGTGAAGCGCTCGCCGTAGGCGATGTTTCTCGTAAAACAAGCGAAGCGCTTTTTGCAAAGCAAAAATGTTTCTGTGTAAACACAAACACAAAAGCAAGCCACTCAAATTTAGTTAAATGGTTTTTAAAGCCCTTATTTTTAGGTTTTGTTAAAAAAAAACGATATAATATCCTAAATGTTAAAGGGCATCTCTAAAAACCATTTAAAGTGAATTTGTGGCTCGTTTTTACGTTTATTTTTGCATCTTTTTACCTTAAAACTCGTTACATACGCTAGTATGCTCCTCGTTTTAAGCCAAAAAATCTGCTAAAAACACTCCGTAAAACCGAGCCAAAATGTTTTTTAGAGATGCCCTAAACTCTTTTTTAAGGATATTAAGTGGTAAAAATTTCAGTTATAGTTCCCATATGCAACGTAGAAAAATACCTAAGCGCTTGCCTCGACTCCATACTCGGACAAACTTTAAGAGAGATCGAGATCATATGCATAAATGACGGCTCGACAGATAGTTGTGGCGAGATTTTAGACAAATACGCAGCAAAAGACTCTAGAATCAAAGCCATTCACCAAAAAAATTCTGGCTACGGAAAGGCTATGAACGTAGGGCTAGATGCAGCAAGTGGCAAATACATCAGCATCATCGAAAGCGATGACACAGTCGAGTTAAACATGCTAGAAAAACTCTTTGACGCCGCAGAAAAAAGCGAGGCTGACTGGGTGAAAGCATCTTTTTGGGATTGTTTTTACGATGAAAACGGAGATTTTCAGGCAAAATTTAAAGCCCACTGCAAAAAGGAGGATTTTGGCAAAGTTTTCTGCCCACGGGACGATTTTTCAGTTTTGGTAGGCTGCATAGCGCACTGGTCTGGAATTTACAGTCGAGATTTTTTAGTCAAAAACGACATTCGCTTTCAGGAGACTCCTGGCGCTTCTTTTCAAGATGCGGGCTTTTATTTGCAAACTCTGTTTCTAGCGCAACGTGCCGTTTTTGTAGAAGATGCGTTTTATCACTACAGAATCAACAACGCTTCGTCCTCTGTAAACACCCTTTTTCAAACGGAACAAAAGGTCTTTGCCACTTTTTCTGAATACGAATTTGCAAAAGAAAAACTAAAAATGCACCCTGAAATTTGGGAAGAGGTAAAGGAGTATTGGGCTTACAGAATGTTTGACGCAAATGCTTTTTGGGTAGTGCATCGTGTCGCACCGCAAATGCGTCGGGCGTTTGTCGAAAAATTTGCCACCGCTTGGGAAAACGCACACAAAGAAAAAGAGATAGACGAGAGCTTTTTTACCAAAAGCCAAATGAGAGATATCGCTAAAATTTTAAAAGAGCACTCGCCAAAAAACGCCGACAAGTGCCAAAGTGCCAAACCCAAATTTACTTCACCGATGTTAAGTGTCATCGTCCCTTGCTACAATGTCGAAAAATATGTAGACCAGTGCCTAAAAAGCCTCCTTACTCAAAGCGTTCAGAATTTAAGAATCATCGCCATTGATGATGGCTCGACAGACGGCACGCTAGAAATTTTGCAAAGAATCGAGCGGGAGAACGCTGCCGCTGTGCGTGTTTTATCTCAAAAAAACAAAGGACTTGGCGCTGCAAGAAACGCCTGTTTAAAATTTGTCGATACGCCATATGTGACATTTTTAGATTCAGACGACTGGCAAAATGAGCGTTTTGTAGAGGAGTTTGAGCGTTTGCTTTTTGCTCACAAACAAGAGCTGGACATGGTTTTTACACTTCCTGTTTGTTTTAACAACAAAAAACAAATTTACGAAGATTGGATGGATAAGCCACTTTTTGAGAGGCTTTTTTTCGGTTCTTCTAGCGCTTCGACAAACATCCAAAATTCGCCAGAGCTTTTTATGTTAGAAGAAAATGCGTGCCGTAAAATTTACCGAACGGCGTTTTTAAAAGAGCTGGGTTTTACCTTTCCAGAGGGGGTAAAGTGGGAGGATTTTGCGGGGCATTTTTGGACTTTGCACCGTGCTCGGCGAATTTGCGGGATGCGTCTAGGGTTTTACTACCGAACAAACACAGGCAAGCAAATAACCAGCCTAAAAGACCGCTCACGTTTGGATGCAGTCAAAGTTTTTGCCGATGCGTTTGCTTTGGCTAAAAGTGAAAAATTTTCTAAAATCGAGCGAGCGTGGCTTTTGTGCCACACGCTAAAAACGATGCTTTGGCACGTTTGTGTCATAGACGAAGAGTGGATTTTTGAGCTTTTGGATGGGCTTCATGGTGTGTTTGCTGAAATTTCGCAAGACGATGTGGAGTTTTATGTTGAATATGTTTCGGCGACTAAACATTTGGACTCGTTGATTCTTAAAATTCTTCGAGGCGAAAATTATCGCGAGATGGCGAATTTTAGAGAAGATTTGGCGAGAATTCGGTCTGACTTTGCGTGGTATGAATCTGAAATTCAGCGAATTCGAGACGCAAAAGTTTGTTTTGAAAAACCAAAACCAAAATCAAAAAAAGATGTGCTAATGCAAATTTTGCGTTCTATTTTTTCTGTAAAAAACGAATACTCTGGTGGCGTGAAACGCAAAGTTGTTTGTTTTTTTGGCGTAAAATTTAAGATTCGATGCAAAGATAGGAGAGATAAATTTAAGGGCACCTCTAAAAA
>DCIZ01000073.1:3442-3817 GCA_002317305.1 Campylobacter sp. UBA1713 | reverse complement strand
TTTTTAGAGATGCCCTTAAAAAACGAGGGTGAGGAGTTGCAAAAAACGCCGTCATGATGAGGTTGGTTTTTAGCCAGACCGAAGAATCGCATGTCTTGTGATGAAGTAGAATCTTTAAATTTACGAAAAAGTGAATTTTTAGATTCTACTCTTTCAAATTTTAGGGAATTTTTCGGTTGCTTCGTTCCATTAAAATGACAGTGTTAGTTTTAACTTCTCATCTCTTGCCAAACACGACTACAAAAACGAGTAAAACTATTACAAAAAACATTACAAAAAACATAAAACACACAAATTTACAAAAATCATAAAAACTACAAATTTACAAAAATCATAAAAACTACAAAAAAACTTTAGGGCATCTCTAAAAACTAC
>DCIZ01000073.1:417-3300 GCA_002317305.1 Campylobacter sp. UBA1713 | reverse complement strand
GTTTTTAGAGATGCCCTTTACAAAACCACAAAAACTAGCACAAACCTCACAAACGCATTATTTTAAGGTTCTGTTAAAAAAAAAAAGATATAATCCTGCTATTAGCAAGAATTTAAGGAAACACGATGAAAAACATCAGCATCATTCTAGCTTCTGGCACAGGAAGTAGATTCGGTAGCTCTTTGCCAAAGCAGTTTGTAAAACTCGCTGGAAAGAGTGTTTTTGAACACACTATCGAAATTTTCGAAAAGTCAAATTTGATAGACGAAATAGTTTTGGTAGTTACGCCGCAGTATGAGCATTTAGCAGAGGAGATACTACTAAAAAACTCCTACAAAAAAGTCTCAAAACTACTAAAAGGCGGTGCAACACGAAAAGAGAGCTCGAGCATCGCAGTAGCAAGCATCACGGAAACTGAAGCAAATTTGATCATCCATGACTGTGCTAGACCGCTTTTGTCTCAAAAAATCATAAAAGATTGCGTAAAAGCACTAGAAAGCCACAAAGCCGTAGATGTCGCCATTGAAACAGCCGACACTATCATAAAAGTTAAAGATGACTTCATAGAGAGCGTTCCACAAAGAAGCACGCTAATGCGTGGACAAACGCCACAATGCTTTAAACTTTCGCTCATCAAAGAGGCTCACAGACTGGCAAAAGATGACGAAGATTTTAGCGATGACTGTGGAATCGTGCTAAAATACAACCTCGCAGATGTATTTGTGGTAAAAGGCGACGAAGCGAACATAAAGATCACGCACAAAGAGGACATCTTTATGGCGGACAAACTCTTTCAGATTCACTCGGCAAATCTCGAAACAGAGCCAAATTTAAACGAACTAAAAGATAAAGTCCTTGTCGTTTTTGGTGGAAACGGCGGAATCGGGCTAGAGATGGCAAGCATCGCCAAAAGTTACGGCGCAAAGGTGCATCAGTTTTCACGAGCAAACGGCGTGGACATTACGGATTTTGACGCAGTCAAGGAGGCGTTGCAGCAAATTTACGAAAAAGAAAAACGCATCGACTACATCGTAAATAGTGCGGGCGTTTTAAAGATAGGCAAACTTGTAGACAGAAAACACGAGGAGATAAAACAAGAGATAGAGGTTAATTATTTGGGTTCGATAAACGTTTGCAAAGCTGGAAGTGAATTTTTGCAAAACGGCGGAATGTTTTTGCTTTTTACGAGCAGTAGCTACACGAGAGGCAGAGCGCTTTACAGCACTTACAGCTCGACAAAAGCGGCAGTTGTAAATTTGACACAGGCGCTTTGCGAGGAGTTTGCTAGCAGTGGTGTAAGAATCAACGTCATAAATCCAGAGCGAACAGCAACGCCGATGCGTTTTAACGCCTTTGGTGCTGAGCCAGAAGGGTCGCTTTTGAGTGTAGAAAAAGCAGCGCGTGTTAGCTTGGGCGTTTTGCTTTCGAGCATGAGCGGTGAAGTAGTAGATGTGAGGAGATGAGAGATGGGTGGTTTAAAAGAGAGCATAAGAACTTGCGTCATGTTTTGTCTAAGAGTGGCACTTCGCTTGTTTTGGGTTTTTGGCGTAAAGAAG
This sequence comes from Campylobacter sp. UBA1713, assembly GCA_002317305.1. Taxonomy (GTDB): domain Bacteria; phylum Campylobacterota; class Campylobacteria; order Campylobacterales; family Campylobacteraceae; genus Campylobacter. The sequence continues at coordinate 1,744 of DCIZ01000073.1, read as the reverse complement.
AATCGCGTGGTTTTTACCGCATATAACGGCAGGCAATACGCGTGCAATCCAAAATATCTTTACCTTTATCTGAAAAAAAATTTTGGAGATAAATTTGAGTTTGTTTGGGTTTTAAATGATGATGCAAAAGATAGCGAGCTAGACGGCGCAAAGCGTGTGCGTTTCTTGTCCTTGTCTCATCTGTTTTATGTTTGCACAAGTGGCACATATGTTACAAATTTACTCATTGAGCCGTTTTTTCCAAAACGAAAAAGCCAAACTTTTTTGACCACATGGCACGGAGGCGGAGCTTACAAAGATGCAATGGGAGCTTTGAGAGATGACAAAAATTTCGCCATAAAAAACAAAATGCGCGACAAGAGCACGGATTTTTATCTAGCTAGTTGCGAAGCATATGTCAACGTTTGGAAAAGAGACTACACAAAAGATGATAGTAAGGTTTTAAAAAGTGGCTCGCCTAGATGCGACATATTTTTTGAGGCAAAAAACGCGGTAAATTTAGTTAAGCAAAAACTTGGCATTTTACCAGAAAAGAAAGTTGTGTTGTATTGTCCTACGTGGCGTTATTTGGATCGTGAAAAAACACAAGAGTTTAGCATAAATTTAGACGCAAAGCAAATTTGCGAAGCTTTAAGCAAACGTTTTGGTGGTGAGTGGGTTTTTCTTTTTCGTGGACATCACTACATGCAAGGCGTTTTAACTGGCGATGAAATCATAAATGTTTCTAGCTATCCTGACATGCAAGAAATCTTACTCATAACAGATTTTATGCTAAACGACTATTCGAGTTCCCAATGGGAGCACGCACTAGCTGGCAAATATGGACTTTTGTATACGCCTGATTTGGAGTATTATGAAAGCACTCAACGCTTCTTTACGCCTATAAATCAGTGGGCGTATGACTTCTGTTTGACAAGCGATGATGTGGTTCGCGGAATCTTAGAGTATGACACGACTAGGTCTGATGATAAAATAAAAGAACATTTAAAGCGACTTGGCTCGTTTGAAAATGGCGATGCGTGCAAGAGAGTAGCAGATGTGATTCTAGGTAGGATTTGAAATTTGGTTTGACTGGTTTAAAACGCCGAGTTGGGAAGCGATGGAGGCTAAATTTAAAGAGGTCGGCGTAAGGGTTGTTTACTTTCCTTACACAAAAGGAACGAGTTCAACTCTGATAAACAAAACACTGCTTGACTTGTCCGCCAAACGAGAGTAGGCTTGTTCTTTGGTTTTAGCACAAATTCTTTGGTTCTACCACAAATTCATAATATCGAATTTTGGTAAAATCTTTACCAAAATTCATTTTGGGCATCTCTAAAAACTAGTT
>DCIZ01000073.1:0-321 GCA_002317305.1 Campylobacter sp. UBA1713 | reverse complement strand
AGGCAAAAAAGCGCAAAAACAAACGCAAAAGCGAGCCACTCAAATTTAGTTAAGTAGTTTTTAGAGATGCCCTTTTGCATGTCACGTGTTAGTAGATAACTTACTGGGATTATTTGGTTGCTAAACGCTCCTTTAGAATGACGGTGTTGCATTGCGTAGTTTTTTATAATTCCACAAAAGTTTTGCCTTACAGATGCACTTTTGTGGTAAATTTGCTCGAATTCTTTTTGCTTGGGTTTTGGCGATGTTTTGTAAAATTTTCGCCACTTTTTCGCAAACCAAATTTGCTATTTGCTTTTCGTTTAAGTAATTTTTATATCG
>DCIZ01000047.1 GCA_002317305.1 Campylobacter sp. UBA1713 | reverse complement strand
TTTTCTCAAATTTGACGATTCTACTTGCTTACAAGGCGGGGGATTCTTCGGTCGCTACCGCTCCCTCAGAATGACGGCGTTCTGTTTATGTTTTTTTATTTATGGCAAAATTTTAGCAAAATACAAAACGCAAGTGCGAAGCCGTCATTCTGAGCGCTAGCGAAGAATCCCCTGCCTGGCAAGGACGAAGAATCTAAAAATTCACAAAAAAGCAAATTTTACAAAATTCCGTTTTCTGCACTCCGCATTCCGCACGCACTTCATCACGCATCGCTCCACGCATCGCACACCGCACCCAGCTCAAAGCCACTCACCTCACACTTCATCGCCAAAAAGATGGCACGAAGTTTCTCATAACTCTCGTTTAAATTTTCGTTTATGATGAGGTAGTCATATTCGTCCAAATGCCCCAGCTCAAACGCCGCATTAAAAAGCCGCTTCTCTATAGTCTCTGCCGTGTCGCTCCCACGCGCCTCCAAACGCTCTTTTAGAATCGTGCGATTCTTTGTCGTTACAAAGACAGAAGTGATGAGCTCGCCGTAGCACTTTCTAGCTAGGTTAAAACCCTGCACATCTATGTCAAAAACGACCACTTTGCCCGCCTCCAAAGCCACCTCAACAGGTCGCAAGCTCGTGCCGTAGTAGTTTGCATGCACTTGTGCCCACTCCAAAAACTGCCCCTCGTCTATCCCCTTTTTGAACTCATCTTTGCTCACAAAAAAATAATCCACGCCATCTCTCTCGCCCGCCCTTGGCTCTCTTGTCGTAGAAGATATGGAAAAATAAAGGTTGTCAAATTCGCCAAAAAGACGGCTCAAAAGCGTGCTTTTGCCGCTTCCACTCGGTCCAGAAAGTAGTAGAATCTGCCCACGTTTCACGGCTTATTCCTTGTCGCTTATGGGCTCAAACCGCACGTTTACTTTTATCTCTAGCTGGTCTAAAACCCAGTTGTATTCTGAATTTTTAAGGTATTCGCCCACAACCTCGCTCACGCCTTGTGCTATGGTGTGCTTTATCTCGTCTGTTACCTCTGGTTTAGTTCGTTGTGGCAAACTCTCGCCATCTGAAAGCTCTGGCGCGTTGCCCGAAAAGCTCTGCGCATCCACACCTTTTAGAAGTCCGCTAAGTCTGTAAAGCTCGTCAAATTCAGGGTCGCCTATATAGTCGTTGCCGTACATCGACTTTGCTAACTCTGGGCTCATGGTTACTGGCTTGTGCTGTTGCTGCTGCGCGTTTTGTAGCTGGCGTTGTTGGGCTTGTAGCTGGCGTTGTTGGGCTTGGGCTTGCTGCTGTCTGGTTTGCATCTGCTGCTGTTGTTGCTGTTGTTGCTGCTCTATCTGCATCTGTTGGGCTTGTGCTTGCTGCATCTGTGCTTGGCGTTGGGCTTGCATCTGTTGCTGTCTGCTCTGCTGTGGCAAGAGATTCTGCTGTTGTTGCTGACGTTGTTGCTGTCTGTTTGGTCTAGTCGGCACAAGCTGTCCGCCACTTTGCATGCCGCCCTGTCCGCCGCGACTAGCAGGCACCATCTGCGTCCCCGTGCTTTGCATCTCTTCGAGCTCTCTTAGCTGTCTTTTTAGCTGCTCTATCTCGCTAGCTTGTGCGTCTGCTCTGTTTCGTGCGGCGTTTCGTGCAAAGTTGTTTTGGTTTGGTCCTTCGTCTTCTATCTCTTGAATCTTTTTGCGAATCAAATTTGAGAGTTCAGTCGGCAAAAACGGCTTTTTAATGAGGTCAAATCGTGTCATAAATTTGTTTTTTGCCAAAATTATCACACGTTTTGCCAAGCCGTCAAGGTCGTTTTCGTCCTCCAAAATGCCATCGTCTACTATCAAAAGATCACAACGCCTCACATCTACCACGCTCGTTACTTCCACCGCCTCTTCGCCCAGTCGTGCTAAAATTCCACGCACCAGCCTAGTGGTGCTAATGTTGTCGTTTGCCAAAAAAATCTTCATCTTTTTTCCTTTATAGATAACCTCTCTCTTTAAACCACCTCAAAGCTTTAATGTAAACACCCTTTTTAAAAGCCGTTACGCTTTTTAAAACAGATGCCACATCGACAAATTTGTAGGCGCAAAATTCGGGATGTTTTGTTTTTAGGTTGATCTTTGCGCCATCTTTTAACCGAACCAAAAAGTAGCGTTGCGTCTGTCCGCGAAAATTTCCTATCTTTTTTACATCGCTAGGAAAATCATAGTTAAACCACTCGCCACACTCTGCCACTATCTCGACTTTTCTCGTCCCTATCTCCTCTTCTAGCTCCCTTAAAACCGCCTCTTTTGGCGTTTCGCCATCGTCGATTCCGCCCTGCGGAAACTGCCACGCACCCTCTATGTCCGTCCGCTCTGCGATGAGAACTTTGCAGGCAAAAGGATACTCCTTTGACAAGACTATCGCCGCAGCATTTGGTCTATATTTGCTTTGCATGCTCAACCTTAACTTTGAATTTTAGAGATTCTAGCCTAAAACTATTTAAAAAAAGGTTAATCCAAAAAAACGGCAAAAGTCAAATTCACGAAAAAGCGAATTTTCATAAATTCCGTTTTCCGTTTTCCGCACTCCGTTTTCAGATAGGTAAAAAGCTAACGCTTTTTTATTTAGCCTCCACCAAACTTTCTTTTCGCTGAAGCTCAAAGAAAGTTTGGTGGAGGCTGGCGGGCGGGGGCTTTCGCCCCTGCGACCCCAAAAGTCGCTTCGCACTCTGCACTCCGTTTTCCAAATGAACTCCGCACTCAGCCGCACACCGCCACAAACCCCAGCTCATTTAGACAAATTTGCCTCTTCACAAAGGCATTTAGCTCGTCTAAATTTGCACTAGCGATCTTCTTAAACCTCTTTGCAAAAGCCTCCTCGTCGCCAAAGTTGTAGTAGCCACTCTCACGCAAAGACGCACGCGAAAAGATGTTTTCATTTGCCAAAACCTCGCTCCCGCAAAGCGACTTTTTGGCACTTTCAAGCTCAAATTCACTCACGCCGCCCTCCACAAACGCCCGCACTATCTCCCTAGTCGCCGCCATAGCCTCCTCAGCACTCTCGTTTTTTGTCTGCAAAGCCCCACGAAAAAGCTGATAACTCTTGTGCCACACACTTCGCCCGCCCACGCTGTAAGCCAGCCCACGCCGCACGCGAATCTCCTCCATGAGCCTAGACCCAAAACCACCCGCACCCAGTATGTAAAACGCCAAAGCACGCAGATGGTGCTCCTCCTCGCTCACACAAAGCGGCGCCGCAAAAGAGATAAAACTCTGTGTCGTCTCCTCTTTAAAACGCCGCACCTCACGCGTGCTTTTTAGCGCAAATTTGCCTAGCACTCGCCGCTCGCCTTTTGGCAAATTTGCCAGCGTTTTTTCTAGCGTTTTTAACGTCTCACTCTCCATCTCGCCACTTGCGCTAACGTGCAAATTTGCCAAGTCCAGCCGTGAAAGCACGCTTCTAGCCTCCGCCTCCCCAAACCTCTCAACCTCCGCCTCTGTGCCCAAAAATTCTTTCGCTAAATTTCCCTCAAAAACCATCTCTTTTAGCTTTTTTTGAGAAAGTTTGCCAAAATTTAGCCGTTTTAGCTTTATGTTTGAGATGACATTTCGGCGAACTTTGTCAAAAATCTCCTCTTTCAAATTTGGTTTTTGTAAAAGTTCAGCGAGCGAATTTAGCGCAAAGCCTGCAAATTCTTTTAGCGCAACCAGCTCAACTTTAAACGTCTCAAAGTCATAATTCACATTTAACTCTATGGCACGTTTTTCTAGCTCTTTGTGAAAATCTTCCCTACCAAAAACGCCCTCCTCTAGCACCTTTGCGGCGAAATTTGTCTCGCCGACTACTCCGTCCTCACACACGCCGCTAGCCTGCCAAACGAGCTTTATGCTCACCAAACCACACGCATCAAAAAGCCGCAAAAACGGCACTTTTACACCTTTTACTTCTATGTGTTCCATTTTTTTCCTTTTTTTAAATTTTTGGTAAAAAAGCTAACGCTTTTTTGTAGCCTCCGCCACCACTTGCCTTTTCTTTTCGCTTCGCTACCAGTCGCAAATTTCATTTTTCTGGTTTCAAAGAGACCAAAACGCCCGCCACCACAATGACCAAAATGCCTAAAAACCCAAGCGCATTTGGCAAAGCATCGCCTAGCAAACAGCCAAAAAACGTGCTAAAAACTATGTCTGTGTAGCTCACAGCAGAGATGAGCCCAGCCGAACGAGACGCGGCGTAAGCCTTTGTGATGTAAACCTGAAAAATCGTCCCAAAAATGCCCATCAACGCCAAAAAAAACCACCCTTTTAAGTCCGGCAAGACAAAAGGCGCAAACAAAAAGCCCCAAAATTCGTTTTCTCGCAAACCGCCAAAACCGCCAAAAAGCGCAAAGAGAAGCGGGACAAGCGAGCCAAAAAACATAAACGAAAGGACGATGAGTTTTGTCTCGTAAAATTTGCGTAACTCACGCACACTCGTGTAGGCAAGCGCTGCGCCCACGCCGCCGATGATGCCCACGATGTCGGTTTTTGAGACGCCAAAATGTGGCTGAATGACGAGCAAAATTCCCACAAAACCAAAAACCACAGCAGACCAGCCAAGCCGCCCGATGCGCTCTTTTAGCAAAACGGCGCAAAAGATGGCGGTAAAGATGGGGCTGGTTTTTGAAAATGTAAACGCCGCTGCAAGCGAGATGTGGGTAACGTTGTAAAAAAACGCCAGTAGCGAAAGGACGCCGATGATGCCGCGAAAAATGAGCAAAAACGGATGTCCGCCTACGCTTTTTTCGCGCTCTTTTGCTAGCAAAATGGAGAAAACGATGAGCACAAGCCCTATGAAATTTCGCCAAAATACCACTTCGCCGCTGGGCATTTGGTCGCCCAAAAGCTTTGCAAAAAGGCTCGTTACGGCAAAACAAAACGAGGCGATGAGCATGTAACAAACAGCAATGTGATGAACGATGAAATTTTTCATTTTTAAGCCTTCTAATGCGAAATGCGGAAAACGGAAAAACGGAAATTCTCGAATTGTGAGAATCTTTGAACCAACGCCGTCATTCTGAGCGCTAGCGAAGAATCCCCTGCCTTTTGAGCGGGTAGAATCCTAAAATTCACAAAAAAGCGAATTTCAAAGATTCTACTCCCTTAAATTTCAGGAGATTCTTCGGTCGGCTTTGCCTCCCTCAGAATGACGGCGTTTGGTTGTCGTTTCTGTGCAAATGTAAATTTCTACATTCTGTATTTCGAATGTGGTCGCAGAGGCGTAGCCCTCGTCGCTCGTCCCGCCGCCGTTTTCTTTTGAGATTTATCGAAAAAGAAAACGGTGGCGGGACTTAAAAAAGCGATAGCTTTTTACTTATCGGAAAACGGAAAACGGAAAACAGAATGCAGAAAGCGGAATTTGTGAAAATTTGCTTTTTTGCGAATTTATAGATTCTACTCGCTCAAATTCCATGGGATTCTTCGGTCGGCTTTGCCTCCCTCAGAATGACGGCGTTGGTTTTGCTTTTTTTGATAATCAAGAATTTTCAAACCACTAAAACCTAAAACCTCACTAACACATCAAAAAAAGATATGTTCCACGAGGATTTTCGTGCCTATTAAGCAAAGAATCACGCCACCAAAAATGAGCGCTTTGTCGGCAAAACGCTCGCCAAAAGCTCGTCCCACGTAGGCAGAAGCAAAGCTAAGCGCGGCGCAAACTAGCGCGATGATGCTTACATTTAGCCAAATGTTACTCTCACCAAACGAAAAAGTGATGCCCACCGCAAGCGCATCGATGCTAGTCGCCACCGCCCCCACGCAAAGCTCTTTAAAACCGATGCCGAGCTGACAAACGCTATCTTTTTCTGAACTGAGCCCGTCTTTTATCATTTTTGCACCCAAAAACGCAAGAATCAAAAAAGCAACAAAATGATCAATCTGCGCTATAAAACGCACAAAAGCAAGCCCGAGAAAGAAGCCAAGAAGCGGCATAAACCCCTGAAAAAAGCCATAAACCGCACTAAAACGCACTATCTCGCCCGTGCTGAGTTTGTAGCACTTTGCGCCGTTTGCCATAGAGAGTGCCATCGCATCGCAAGAGAGTGCGACTGACAAAAGTAGCAGTTCGATCATTTTTTTTATCCTTTGTTTTTGTTGTAAATGTGTGTTTTTTTAAATTTGACTTTGCAAAAATTTGCCGTCATTCGCAAGGGAGCCGTTAGGCGACCGAAGAATCCCCTGCCTTTTGAGCGATTAAAAAAGCCAAATTCACGAAAAAGCGAATTTTGACAAATTCCGTTTTCCGCACTCCGCAATCCGCAATCCGCATGTAAAAAGCTAACGCTTTTTATTTGTCCCGCCGCCATTTTCTTTTTCGATAAATCTCAAAAGAAAACGGCGGCGGGACGGAGGGCGGGGGCTACGCCCCTGCGACCCCGTTCGGAATGCGGAGTGCGGAAAACGGAATGCAGAAAACAGA
>DCIZ01000011.1 GCA_002317305.1 Campylobacter sp. UBA1713 | reverse complement strand
GCTAGAGTGGCTAAAAGGGCACGAAGAAGGGCTGGTGGAAGGGCTTTCAAAAGGAATGGAAGTGGGGCTGGCTGAAGGGCGAGAAGTGGGGCTGGCTGAAGGCATAGAGCAAGGGCTTTCAAAAGGGCGAGAGGCTGGGCTGGCTGAGGGGCTTTCACAAGGGCGAGAGGTGGGGCTGGCTGAGGGGCTTTCACAAGGGCGAGAGGTGGGGCTGGCTGAAGGCGTAAACAGCATACTAGAAAAGCTCATAAAAGATGGGCTCATAACGCCAGAAATGGCACAGCAATACACCAAAAAAGGCTAAAATTCAAAAGCCTAAAAACGTCCTAACGTAAATTTACGCTATCTTTGGGTGATTATCACCATCAATTATGTGGTTTGCGATTTTGGAGGTGTGTTTTATCTTAAATTTAGAAAGTTTTGGCTAGAATCAAAGCTTTATTTTATTTTTAAGGATCGAAGATGCCTAAGATGAAATCTGTCAGAGGTGCTGCAAAACGCTTCAAAATGGGTAAAAACAAGATCAAAAGAGGTTCGGCTTTTAGAAGTCACATTTTGACCAAAAAACCTACAAAGCGTATGCAAGACCTTCGTGCGCCACAGTATGTGGACAGCACAAATGTCGCAGCAGTCAAAAAAATGCTTTGCGTGTGAGATGCAAATTTGAGTTTGAGTTTTTGAGTTTTTGAGTTTTCATTCAACCTCCTAAATTTACTTATAAATTTGGGAAAGACCCATTTTTGGGCGCCATTTTACAAAGGAAAAAAACATGGCAAGAGTTAAAACAGGCGTAGTTAGACGCCGCAGACACAAAAAAGTGTTAAAGCTAGCAAGAGGTTTTTTCAGTGCTAGACACAAACATTTTAGAAAAGCAAAAGAGCAGCTAGAAAGAAGTCTCTACTACTCATTTAGAGACAGAAAGGCGAAAAAGCGCGACTTTAGACGTCTTTGGATCGTAAGAATCAACGCTGCTTGTCGTCTAAATGACATTAGCTACTCTAAATTTATGAACGCTTTGAAAAAGGCAAACATCGAACTAGACAGAAAAGTCTTGGCAAATTTGGCGATGAACGATGCAGTAGCATTTGCAAAAGTCGTCGAAGCGGCAAAAAAGGCACTTTAAATTTAGATTCTTAGTGTGGCGAAGTTTTTGGCACACAAACGCCAAAACGCCGCACGTGTTTTTTAAGCGGTTGTTACGGCGTTTTTGGTTGTCTGTTTTAGGTGGCAGTTTAGTCGCCTCCAAAACGCCAAAAATGCCAAAACAAATTTAGAAAATGCCAAAAACTCGCAACAAAGCAAAACTAAACTTACAAACCATTCCAAAAACCACCACAAAAAATAACACAAAAACAAAAACCACAAAGCCAGCCCTAATTAACGAATTTTCCTCGCCCTACACAAGCCGACTTTCAAAATGGTCGAACTTTTTTTGTCGTCAAATTTTACGCCTTCCTCCACCCAGTCGGCTCTGCTTTTAGCCCACTCTTCGTCAAAACGCGCTCCGTGTGCGTTTGCGCTAGTCGAAAAAGCCCAGCCGTCTAGTTTTTCACACAAGAATCTAGCGTGCCTAATGTCCTTTACCACACGAAGTGCCACGCCGTTTTTGAGTGCAAAAGTCGTCCTTTTGGCTCGCCTAACTGCCACAAAAAAGCGTTTTGGCGGACGGGCAAATTTGGCAAAAATAGCGCAGTTTGCCACACACAAAACGCACTTTTGGCTCGCCTCGCGACCTTTTAGCGTGTTTAGCTCGCACTCAACGTGGCTTAAAAAGCCAGCCACCGTGTCAGTTTGTGCCAAAAAAACCATCTTTTACACCTCTTTTTACGCTCTTTTACGCACTCTTTTTCACGTTTTGCAAAATCTCACCAAACGCTTGTTTAAACGCCTCCAAACCCTCTTTTAAAAGCGTTTCACACACAGTTTCATAATCCACACCTGCATTTACACACGAGACGAAAAATTTGTTTAGCACCTCCTCGCTTGCGGGCGTTTTCTCTTTGTGTTTTGTCGCCGCAAAAGCCTCTATGGCGTCAAGCGGCGCGGTATTTACTATGCGTTTAAAAAGCAGCTCATCTATGTAGTAGTCTTTTTTCAGCTCATCGCCCTTTACGCCCGTGCTGGCAAAAAGCACACGCACGTTTGGCAGCGCACTCTCTTCTACGAGTTTGTAGCACTTTGTGGCGTTGTAGATGCCAAATTTGTTTTGCTCTATGTTTGCAGCGGCAAGGCGTGCGTTTAAGGCGCGGTCAAAACGGCTCACAAAGACGCTAATGACGCCTTTTGGTAGCATGCAGCCGCCAAAACGCTCGGCAAATTTGCGTGTCCCTTTTGCAAACGCTTCTAGGCACTTTTGTGTCTGTTTTGTGCTAAAAACTAGAGTAGCGTTTACGCTTATGCCACACGCCATGAGCTTTGACATGGCTTTGTAGCCCGCTTTTGTCGCGGGGACTTTTATCATGACGTTTGGCATTTTTATGGTAGCGTGTAGGCGTTTGCCCTCTTTGAAAGTCGCTTTTGCATCATCGCAAAGCTCAGGATTCACCTCCAAACTCACAAAGCCATCTTCGCCGTTTGCAAATTTGGGTAGCAGTGCTTCAGCGGCGAGTTTTATGTCTAGCGTGGCTAGGCTTTCGTAAATTTCTAGTGGCTCACAGCTAGAAAGGCGTGCTTTGTCAGCGTCATAAGCTTTGCTAGAACAAAAGGCGTTTTTAAAGATGGCGGGGTTGCTCGTAGCGCCGTTTATAGTGCCATTTTTTATGAGCGCAGCAAAACCTGTGCTTAAAAACTCACGCTCGACAAAGTCGCACCAAATGCTTATGTTTTTCATCGTTTTCTCCTTAAAGTTTCAAATAAATTTACAAAAAACCTCATTTTAGCCAAATTTGTTTTAAAATTTCTTAAAGTTTAAGCAAAGTTTAATGTTTTTATGGGTAAAATCCAACTTCATTTTTAAGGGCAACTCTAAAAACCAGTTGGCTTGATTTTTAGAGATGTTTTTAGTGATTTTTTGTTTTAGAACGAGGAGAATACTTAACGTATTTGACGAGTTTTAAGGCAAAAAAGCACAAAAACAGGCTAAAAAGCGAGCCACTAAATTTTATTTAAATGGTTTTTAGAAATGCCTTTAAGGCAGCGGGGCGTAGCGCAGTCTGGTTAGCGCATCTGGTTTGGGACCAGAGGGCCGAAGGTTCGAATCCTTTCGCCCCGACCATTTAGATTGTGGTGAGCGTAGCTCAGTCGGTTAGAGCATCAGATTGTGGTCCTGAGGGTCGTGGGTTCGATTCCCATCGCTCACCCCATTTGTTGATCTCCTAAAAGTGAATTTTCGTTTGCGCTTGTAGCTCAATTGGATAGAGCGACAGACTTCGGATCTGTAGGTTATGGGTTCGACTCCTATCAGGCGTACCACTTTGGTTTTAGTTGCGCTCATAGCTCAGCTGGATAGAGCAACGGCCTTCTAAGCCGTAGGTCAGAGGTTCGAGTCCTCTTGGGCGTACCAGCTATTACGCTTCTTGGTTTTTTTTGTGCGGATGTGGTGAAATTGGCAGACACGCCAGACTTAGGATCTGGTGCTTCACGGCGTGAAGGTTCAAGTCCTTTCATCCGCACCACTTTTTTTACTTCTCTTTGATTTTTTTTACATTTTTTTCTATTTTTTCTATTTTTGGGTTAAATGTTAAATTTTGCAATTATATAAAAAACATATTCGAAAAAGCTAAAATCAAATGCCGTCATTCGCAAGGGAGGCTGTGCTGACCGAAGAATCCCCCGAAATTTAAAGGAGTAGAATCTACAAATTTAAACAAAAATAAATTTTTTCAAAATTTGTCAAAATTTGCTTTTTTGTGAA
>DCIZ01000014.1:9887-11385 GCA_002317305.1 Campylobacter sp. UBA1713 | reverse complement strand
TTCCGTTTTCCGTTTTCCGTTTTCTGAATGTAAAAAATACAAAAACAAAATAGAGGTAGCATGAAAGTAGGTGTTTTTGACAGTGGCGTTGGTGGGCTTAGCGTTTTAAGGTCGCTTTTACGGGCAAATTTGTTTGAGGAGGTCGTCTACTACGGCGACACGGCGCGAGTGCCATACGGCAGCAAAAGCGTGGAGACGATTCGGCAGTTTAGCCTTGAGGCGGTGGAATTTTTTTGCGAGTGCGGTGGCGAAAAGTGGCAAAAAATGTGCTACGAATTTAGCGAAAATTCGAATTTGTGCGAAAACACAAAAAGCCCGATAGACTTGCTGGTAGTCGCTTGTAACACCGTCTCTGCTACCGCCATCGAGCAGATGCGAGCGCGTGCGCCTTTTGGCGTGGTGGGCGTGATAGAAGCGGGCGTGGCAAGGGCGGTCGAGGTGCTAAAAAAAGACGCCAAAATCCTCGTCATAGCCACCAAAGCGACTGTGGCTAGCGGGGCGTATGAGGCGGGACTGAAAGCGGCGGGTTTTAGCAGTGTTTTTTCGCTGGCGACACCGCTTTTTGTCCCTTTGGTCGAGGAGGGCGTGCTGGGCGGGGCGCTACTGAAAAGTGCCTTTCACCACTACTTTGACGGGCTTGGGTTTGAGCCCGATGCGGTGATTCTTGGTTGCACGCATTTTCCTTTTTTGAGCGAGGCGTTGCAGGAGTTTTTTGGTGAAAAGACGCGGCTAATTCACTCTGGCGAGGCGATGGTGGCTTACTTAAAGGCAAATTTTACTTTTGGCGAATTTGCTGGGCAGACGAGGACTAGGTTTTACGCGTCAAGCGACCTGAAAACGCTTGAAAAAAGGGCGAGAGAGTGGCTTTTGTGAAGTGCGGAGTGCGGAGTTCGGAGTGCGGAATTTACTGTTATCAAAAAAAAGCAAAAACAGACCGCCGTCATAACGAAATTTTAAAATTCCGTTTTCTGCACTCTGTTTTTCCGTATGATGAGCACTATTTTTGGCAAATTTGCAAAAAACCCTTGACAAATGCAAATTTTTGTGGTATAATCCACACTTCTTTTTCGCAGTGTTGGGGTATCGCCAAGCGGTAAGGCAATTGGTTTTGGTCCAATCATCCGGAGGTTCGAATCCTCCTACCCCATCCACTTTTTATTCATTTTATGCTTTTTTATCGTTTCGCGAGGTAGAGCAGTGGTAGCTCATCGGGCTCATAACCCGGGGGTCGGAGGTTCAAATCCTTCCCTCGCAACCAATCGTTACTTTTTTTAAAACTATCATTTTTTTTGAGTTGTATTGCTTTTTAAAATCATTGTGCGTTCAGATTGCGGAGTTGTGTAAATTTGCGAGCGGAGCGATTCATGGGTCAGCTGGGGCTTGCCCTGCCCTCCGTTCTGCCGCCGTTTTCTTTGAGATTTATCGAAAAATAAAACGGTGGCAGGACTAAAAAAGAGTTAGCTTTTTACTTATCGGAGTGCGGAAAACAGAAAACGGA
>DCIZ01000014.1:0-9757 GCA_002317305.1 Campylobacter sp. UBA1713 | reverse complement strand
AAATTCGCTTTTTCGTAAATTTGACGATTCAGTAGAATCGTAGAATCCGCACTCTGCTTTCTGTTTTCTGCTTTCCGTTTTCCGAATTTACTCATCTTTTACCTTAAATTTCTCCTTAAATTTTAGTAGCAAAAGTGCCGCATCAAGCGGTGCGTGCGGCTGGCTAAGTGCGTTAAAAATTTGCACCAAGAGTTCTTTTTTTGTTTTTGTCAAAGTGCCGTCAGTAGTGGCAAAGCGGTAGAGATCTTCGGCGGTTTGGGCGGTTTTTTGTCTGTTTGGTTTGCAGGTTCGGACATATTGGAGTGCGGTGATGAAGGGAAGTTTGTCGTTTTTGGAGAGCAAATTCTCTTTTAGCCCATCTAGCGAGAGTAAATTTGTGTGTAAAATTTCATCTAACACAGCGAGTTGCGCAGGCGTTTTTTCATAAAAATAGCTACAAAGTCGCACTTTAAATTCGTCATGAAGATGCGGCGTTCCGCCACTTTTTCGCGGTAGTTTTTTGAGAAGTTTTTGTCCAGCAAATACGCCAAGTGCGATCGAAGCGCCTAACCAAATAGCCATCTTTTGTCCTAAATTTAAATTTGGGCGAATTTTAGCAAATTTTGCTTAAAACATGCTCAGTAAAGTCCACAAATTTACATAAAATTTAAATTAACTAGAAAGTTTAAAGCAAATTTAAACAATTTTTAGCGATAATAGTCATTTTAGCAATACGAAAATTTTCGAGGGTGCTTAGAATGGTGATGGAATTTGCAGATGAGGTCGGCTCCACGCAGTTAGAGCTTGTGGAGATGTTGCGTTTTGGCGTGGTTAAGCCGCCGTTTATGCTGGTCGCAAGGCGTCAAACTAGCGGAGTCGGTAGCAGAGGCAATGAGTGGGAGAGTGGCGAGGGCAACCTTATGATGAGCTTTTGCGTGGAGAAAAACGCACTGCCTAGCGACTTGCCGTCAAATTCGGCGAGCATATATTTTGCCTTTTTGATGGTGTTGGTTTTGCGAGATATGGGTTCGCAAATTTGGCTAAAATGGCCCAACGACTTTTACATTTGCACGAGCAAAGGCATGCGAAAGGCTGGTGGCGTGATGACTACAAAGTTTCACGAAAATTTCGTTTGCGGAATGGGGCTAAACCTAAAAAGCGCACCAAAATTTGCGGGCGTGCTGGACGTAGAAGTGATGCCGAGTGAGCTTGCGGTGATGTTTTGCAAAAAGCTAGAAGAAAAGCTCGAGTGGAAGCAAATTTTTAGAAAGTTTATGGTAGAATTTGAACGTTCTAGGTCGTTTGGTGTGCATCAAGATGGCGAAGTTTTGGCACTAAAAGATGCAAAACTCATGCCTGACGGCTCGGTTTTGGTAGGTAGCAGACGTCTCTACTCTTTGCGGTAAGTGGCGGCAGGTGGCGATGCGTTGTTTTTGTTGTTTTATAAAATAATATTTTGGTGGGTTTTTGTTTTTTTGAGTTAAGACGGCGTGCAGTGGTGTGGCATGCGTTTTTGTTTTTTTGTAGCCTCTAAAACAGAGGCGTTTGGTAAATTTGTAAAAGGTTGTAGGTTAAGATGAGTGAAGTTATTACTATTGCAAATCAAAAAGGCGGTGTTGGCAAAACGACTACTTCGGTAAATTTAGCAGCAGCACTTGCTTTGGAGGGCAAAAAGGTCTTGTTGATAGACATAGACCCGCAGGCAAATGCAACGACTGGCTTTGGTTTTAGTAGAAATAGTTATGAATTTAACATTCATCACGTTTTGACAGATAAAAAAAAGCTAGCCGAAGTCATCTTGTCTACGGAGATAGAGGGGCTTTCTTTAGTGCCGTCAAACATCGGTTTGGTCGGTGTTGAGCGTGAATTTAGCGATGATGGCGGTAGCCAATACCACACCATTTTGCGTGACAAGCTTGCTGAAATTCGTGGCAACTACGACTTTATCATCATAGACAGTCCGCCGACTTTGGGCGCTTTGACTGTGAATTCTCTCGTGGCAAGCGACAGTGTCATCGTCCCGATTCAGTGCGAATTTTACGCGCTTGAGGGGTTAGCACAGATCTTAAATACCATAAAAGTTTTAAACAAAGGACTAAATCCAAATTTGAAAATTCGCGGTTTTCTACCGACTATGTATAGTCCACAAAATAACCTTTCAAAAGAGGCGGTAGCAAACCTAAAAAACCACTTTGAAGATAAACTTTTTAAGATAGGAAAGGAAGATTTCGTGTTGATTCCTAGAAATGTTAAGTTAGCCGAGTGCCCGAGTTTTGGTCAGCCGGTGATGTTGTACGACCAGCGTTCAAGCGGAAGCTTGGCATATACGGCGCTTGCAAAAGCGGTTTTGGGGAGGAAGTGATGGCAAAAAGAGCACTTGGTAGAGGATTGGATGCGATTTTGGCTGACGTGGAGGACTCTTACAGCAGAGAGCTTAGCGTAGGTAGTGCGACTGTTCGGGTAGATGAGATAGAGCTTTCACGGATAAAGCCAAACCCGTTTCAACCGCGAAAACACTTTGACGAGGAGTCTTTAAAAGAGCTTGCTGAGAGCATCGAGCGACATGGACTCATTCAGCCTATAGTAGTCATGCGGGCAGAAAATGGCAACTTTACGCTTATAGCGGGCGAGCGGCGTTACAGGGCGAGCAAAATTTCTGGCGCTAGCAAAATTCGTGCCATCATCGCAGATCTTGGCGACAAAAATTTGCGTGAGTTGGCACTCATCGAGAACATTCAGCGTGAGAATCTTACGCCTATTGAGCTAGCTAACTCTTACAAAGAGCTCATAGATGAATACAAGATAACGCAAGAGGCACTTGCCAACATCGTCAAAAAGAGCCGTGCGCAGATAACAAACACCATGCGGCTTTTAAACCTAGACGAAAACACGCAGGCGCTCATAGAGGAAGGGCAGATAACACAAGGTCATGCAAAGGTCATAGTGGGGCTTAGTAACAGAGATGAAAAGACGGTGGTAGATAGCATCATAGGGCAAAAGCTAAATGTCCGCCAAACTGAACTTCTCGTAAAAAAGATGAAAAACAAAACCGAGACGACTTTGGAGGTGCTAAACGATGAAATTCGCTACAACAACAAAATGATGCAGCTAAAAATGGCACTTAGCAAGATGGGCATCACAGCAAAGGTTGTAAACAAAAACATCTCTTTTGGGTTTAAAGATGCTGACGAGATAGTGAAGTTTATAGGTCGGCTTGGGTGAGTTTGGTGTTAAGGGCACCTCTAAAAAACCATTTAAATAAATTTGGGTGGCTTGCTTTTGCATTTGTTTTTGCGCTTTTTTGCCTTAAAATTCGTCAAATACGACAGTATTATCCTCATTTTAAAACAAAAATTCGCTAAAAACACTCCGCAAAACAAGCGAAGTGCTCGGCGTAGCCGATGTTTCTTTAAAATCAAGCCAAACTGGTTTTTAGAGATGCCCTTAAATTTGTAAATTTGATTTTGAGTTAAAATTTTTAGAAAGGAATTCTTATGTTAGAGATTCATCCGTTGTTGCTTTTGATAACGATCGTGCTCTTTTTGGCGTTGATCTTTGTCCTAAACTGTGTCGTCTATAAGCCACTTGTTGCATTTATGGACGAGCGTGCAAAGCTCCTTGCAAAAGGCGACACAGAGGCGGAGTCGGCGGCTCAAACCGTCAAAGAGCTAGAAGCCAAACGAACTTCTATACTAAAAGAAGCACGCGACAAAGCAGCAGCCATAAAGAGTGAAGCGCTTGAGGCGGCTAAGCTGTCGGCTCAAAAGATAGTCGATGCAAAAAAGGCAGAGATAGCAGAGAGTTACGCCAAATTTGAGGCAGACCTAGCCAGCCAGCAGCAGGAGTTGAGAGGCTTGCTAGTCCAAAATTCGCCAGAGTTTAAAGAGGCGTTGGCGCAAAAAATGAGACAAATTTAAGGAGGATAGAAGATGAAATTTTTCTATTTGTTAGTTCCGTTTGTTGCTTTTGCAAGTGGTAGCAACGAAAACACAGACATTGTCGTTCGTGTGATAAATTTTGCGATTTTTGCGGGGATTCTCTACTATCTCATAGCAAAGCCAGTTCGCGCAGCTTATAACGCTAGAATCGAGCGAATAGCAGCGGGGCTTAGTGCGGCTGAACAAAAGGCAAAGCAGAGCGAAGCAGAGAAAGATGAGGCTTTGAAGCGTTTGACAAAGGCAGAAGCAGACGCGAAAAGCTTGGTCGAAGTGGCACAAAACGAAGCTAGAATCGCATCTGAAAAGGTGGCAAAAGAGGCAAAAGATGAGGTCGCAAATTTGACAAAGAGTTTTGAAGAGAAGAAAAAGCTCGAGGAGAAAAAGGCGACTAGAAAGACGGTAAATTCGGTTTTGGACGATATTTTTGACTCGAGTGTAAATTCTAGCGAGCAGATTTTTGGCTCAATTCTTAAAAAGGTTAGCTAATGGAAAACACTGTTGCAAAAAAATATGTCAAGGCGCTTTTTGACGTGGTAAAAAGCGATGAATACGAAAAAGTGGCGGGCTCGCTGGGGGCTTTGGCTTGTTGTTTTGAGACAAAACTGGGGCAGATAGTAGGCTCGCCATATGTGGAGGAGGGCGAAAAGCTGGGGCTGGTTTTGCTTTTTGCCGATGGACACAGCAGGGAATTTCAAAATTTTTTGAAGGTTTTGTCGCAAAACAAAAGGCTTTGTGAGATTCCTCTAATAGCACGCGAATTTGAGCGAGAGTTAGCGGTGAAAAATGGCAAATTTGAAGCTACATTTCTCTCTGACTTTGCGCTTAGTGATGAGCAAAAAGCGAGCCTCCAAAAGAGCCTTTCAGCCAAATTTAACGCTAGCGTTGAGGTGGAAAAAGGCGAGGAGAAGTTTAGTGGCGCAAAAGTTAGCGTAGATGGGCTTGGCGTGGAGATAGGTGTAAGCATCGAGAAGCTAAAATCGCAGCTTGTTGAGCATATACTAAAGGCGATATAGTTGCAGAATGCAGAGGGCGGAATGCGAAATGCAGAGGGCAGAAATTTGTAAAATTTACGAAAAAGCGAATTTTGTGAAATTCTGTTTTCCGTTTTCTGAACAAAAAGCTAACGCTTTTTATTTGTCCCTCACCACGTTTTCTTTTCGCTAAAAGCTCAAAGAAAACGTGGCGAGGGACGTGGTGGCGGGGGCTAACGCCCCTGCGACCCCATTTTTTGAAAACTGAAAACTGAAAACGGATGGCAGAGGGCAGAAATTTGTAAAATTTACGAAAAAGCGAATTTTGTGAAATTCTGTTTTTTGCGTTTTGTTTTCCGCATTCTGTTTTCCGAACGCGAAAACCAAATTTATTATTTTAAAAAAATTTAAATGAAGGAGAGAGTAGTGAGTGCGAAGTTAAAAGCTGACGAGATCAGCAGCATTATCAAAGAGCGCATCGATGGTTTTGAACTAAAAGTTGACATTGATGAGACTGGACGAGTCATCTCTGTAGCTGACGGCGTAGCAAATGTTTATGGGCTTAAAAACGTCATGGCAAGCGAGATGGTGGAGTTTGAGAGTGGCGCAAAAGGTTTTGCTATGAACCTAAACGAGAGTAGCGTGGGCGTGGTTGTGCTAGGAAGTGCTACTGGCATAAAAGAGGGCAGTAGTGTAAAGCGACTTGGCAAACTTCTTAGCGTGCCAGTTGGCGAAGGGCTTGTGGGGCGTGTGGTAAATTCGCTTGGCGAGCCGCTTGACGGCAAAGGCGCGGTGGAGTCTAGCGAAAGTAGATTCATCGAGGAAAAAGCAAAAGGAATCATGGCTAGAAAGAGCGTGCATGAGCCACTTCAAACTGGGTTAAAAGCCATCGATGCGCTAGTTCCTATTGGGCGTGGACAGCGTGAGCTCATCATTGGCGACCGCCAAACAGGCAAGACAACGGTTGCTATAGACACCATCATAAACCAAAAAGGTCAGGGTGTTACGTGCATCTACGTCGCCATCGGTCAAAAGCAGTCAACTGTGGCAAGTGTAGTCAAAAAGCTACAAGAGCATGGCGCGATGGACTACACCATAGTCGTTTGTGCTAGTGCGTCAGAAGCGGCGGCTTTACAATACATAGCACCATATGCAGGCGTTACGATGGGCGAGTATTTTAGAGACAACGGCAAACATGCGCTTATCGTTTACGATGACCTAAGCAAGCATGCGGTGGCTTACCGCGAGATGAGCCTCATTTTGCGAAGACCGCCAGGGCGTGAGGCGTATCCGGGCGATGTTTTCTACATTCACTCACGTTTGCTTGAGCGTGCTAGCAAGCTAAATGACGAGCTAGGAGCGGGCAGTCTAACGGCACTTCCTATCATTGAGACACAAGCGGGCGACGTCTCTGCCTACATACCGACAAACGTAATTTCTATTACAGATGGACAGATCTTTTTAGAGACTGACCTCTTTAACTCGGGCATCCGTCCAGCTATAAACGTAGGACTAAGTGTTAGTAGAGTTGGTGGCTCAGCGCAGATAAAAGCCATCAAAAAAGTCGCAGGAACTCTCCGTTTGGAGCTAGCTCAATACAGAGAGTTGCAGGCTTTTGCGCAGTTTGCGAGCGACCTTGATGAGAGTAGTCGCAAGCAGCTTGAGCGCGGACAACGCATGGTTGAGGTGCTAAAACAGCCACCTTACTCGCCACTAGCAGTCGAAAAACAGATAGTCATCATTTATGCTGGAAGCAAGGGCTACCTAGACGACATAGCACCAGCGAGTGTAGGCAAATTTGAAGCGGAGCTTTACCCTTACATAGAGGCGAAATATCCTTCTATTTTCGAGAACATTAGAAACACAAAAGCGATAGACGCCGAAGGTGAGAAGTTGCTACTAAAAGCACTTGATGAGTTTAAGGCAACGTTTAGTGAAAAATAACTTTTAAGGGTTTGAAATGTCAAATTTGAAAGAGATTAAGAGAAAGATAAAAAGCGTCTTAAACACTCAAAAAACGACAAAAGCGATGAAGCTCGTTTCGACTGCAAAGCTAAAAAAGGCAGAAGAGGCGGCGCGTGCGTCAAAACTCTACGCACAAAAGATCAGTCAAGTGATAAGCGAAATCGCGCTAAAACTCAACCAAAACGGTAGCAACAACAGCAGATTCTTTGACACGAGTTTGGTGGTAAAGACGGCTGACATCGTCTTTGTAACGGCGGACAAGGGACTTTGCGGCGGTTTTAACGTAGCGACCATAAAGGCAGTTCGTGGGCTCATAGCTAAATTTGAGAGCGAGGGCGTAAAGGTGCGACTTCATGCGGTTGGCAAAAAGGGCATAGAGTTTTTTGGTTTTTGTGGATATGAGGTGCTTAAAGAGTATCGTGGATATAGTTCAGCGCCGACTTACGAAAAAGCGGTCGAGGTTATAGGTGCGGCGGTCAAAGACTTTGAGGCGGGCATCACGGACAAGGTGGTTTTAGTTCACAACGGCTACCTAAACATGATCACCCAAGAGCTAAAAGTGGCAGACATAGCACCTGTTGCTTTGCCGAGTGTAGAGGAGAGTGGCGTGGGCGAGTCGCTACTAGAGGTCGAGCCCGAAGATGCAAATTTGCTCGAGGAGTTGATGAAAAAATATGTCGAATATTCGGCGTATTATGCGCTTGTAGATTCGCTTGCGGCTGAGCACAGCTCACGCATGCAGGCGATGGACAACGCGACAAACAACGCAAAGGAGCGTGCGGCGAATCTTAACCTCGCTTACAACAAAGCAAGACAGGAGAGCATCACAACTGAGCTCATCGAGATCATCAGCGGTGTGGAGAGTATGAAGTAGTGGCGTAAAGCGGTGTGTTTTGTTTTTGTTTGGTGCGAATTTTTGGGCGTGCTGGTGTAAATTTTGAATTTTACAAAAAAGTCCAACGCGCGGGTTTATAGTTTGTTTTTAGAGATGCTTTAAAAAAAGACGCAAATTTACAAAAAGCGAATTTGCACAAAAATTCACGTAGCACAAAAACACACAGCAAAAATGAGTTAGCTAAATTTTAAGGAGATATAATGAAAGGCGTTATTAGCCAAATTATGGGTCCTGTTGTCGATGTTGATTTTGTGGGCTATCTGCCAAAGATCAACGAGGCGATTGAGGCTAGGTTTAGTGTAAATGGCAG
Source organism: Campylobacter sp. UBA1713 (assembly GCA_002317305.1). Lineage (GTDB taxonomy): Bacteria > Campylobacterota > Campylobacteria > Campylobacterales > Campylobacteraceae > Campylobacter. The sequence goes on along the minus strand of DCIZ01000014.1, from coordinate 1,699 downwards.
GGAGCAAAAGCTCGTTTTGGAGACGGCGGCGCACCTTGGGGACAACCGCGTTCGGACGATCGCGATGGACATGAGCGATGGACTTGTGCGTGGGCTAGAGGTAACAGCACTTGGTAGTGCCATCAGCGTACCAGTGGGCGAAAAGGTTTTGGGACGCATCTTTAACGTCGTGGGCGACTTGGTCGATGAGGGCGAGGAGATAGCTTTTGACAAAAGATGGGAGATTCACAGAGACGCACCCGCTTTTGAGGACCAAAACACAGACGGCGGCGTGTTTGAGACAGGCATAAAAGTCGTAGACCTTTTAGCGCCTTACGCAAAAGGTGGAAAGATAGGACTCTTTGGCGGTGCGGGCGTGGGCAAAACCGTGCTCATCATGGAGCTAATCCACAACGTGGCTTATAAACACAGCGGTTACTCTGTCTTTACAGGTGTAGGCGAGCGAACTCGTGAAGGAAACGACCTCTACAACGAGATGAAAGAGGGTGGTGTTTTGGACAAAGTCGCCTTGTGTTATGGGCAGATGAATGAGCCACCTGGGGCGAGAAACCGCGTAGCTTTGACTGGACTTACGATGGCGGAGTATTTCCGTGATGAGATGGGGTTGGACGTTTTGTTGTTTATAGATAACATTTTCCGTTTTTCGCAGTCAGGTTCGGAGATGTCGGCACTTCTTGGGCGAATTCCGTCAGCCGTTGGCTATCAGCCGACTTTGGCAAGTGAGCTCGGCAAACTTCAAGAGAGAATCACATCTACCAAAAAAGGCTCGATCACCTCTGTTCAAGCCGTTTACGTGCCAGCAGACGACCTAACAGACCCAGCGCCAGCTACGGTTTTTGCGCACTTAGATGCTACGACGGTGCTTAGCCGTGGAATCGCTGAAAAGGGAATTTACCCAGCGGTTGATCCGCTAGATTCTACTTCACGCATGCTTAGTCCGCAAATTTTGGGCGATGAGCACTACTCTGTCGCTCGTGGCGTTCAGTCGGTTTTGCAAAAATACAAAGACCTGCAAGACATCATCGCTATTTTGGGCATGGACGAGCTTAGCGAAGAGGACAAAAAGACCGTTGACCGCGCTAGAAAGATAGAAAAATATCTCTCACAGCCGTTCTTTGTGGCGGAGGTTTTCACAGGAAGTCCGGGTAAATATGTAACTTTGCAAGAGACCATCGCAGGCTTTAAGGGAATTTTGGAAGGCAAATATGACCACTTGCCAGAAAATGCGTTTTACATGGTAGGAAACATTGACGAAGTTGTTGAAAAAGCGGCAAAACTAAAAGCGTAAGGAGTTTGCGATGAGTTTAAATTTGCAAATCGTTACACCGGAGGGCGAGATCTTTTCGGGCGATGTCAAATCCGTCGTGCTGCCTGGTAGCGAGGGCGAATTTGGCGTGCTAGAAGGGCATGTTTGTGTCGTTACGCTTTTGAAAGCGGGCGTGATTCGAGTAGAACACACAGACGGAAGTGTAGACAGCATCGCGATAGACTGGGGCTATGTAAACGTGGGCGAAAGTGGCGTGAGCGTGCTGGCAAACGGTGCGGTTTTTGTGGGCGGTAGCGACAAGAGTAAGCTCGAAGCGTCTATCAAAAAAGCAAAAGCTTTGCTGGAAAGTGCTCATGCAGATAGTTTTATTACGGCAGCACTCTCAAAGGTCGGAAGCTAAAAATTTCGGCTGGGCTAAATTTGCTTTTGCTG
>DCIZ01000151.1 GCA_002317305.1 Campylobacter sp. UBA1713 | reverse complement strand
ACCTTAAAATTCGTCAAATACGACAGTACTCTCCTCATTTTAAGAAAAAAATCTACTAAAAACACTCCAAAAAATCAAGCCAAACTGGTTTTTAGAGATGCCCATAAAAAGCGATAGCTTTTTACCTATCGGAAAACGAAAAACAGAGTTCTAAATACGAAATTTGTAAAAATTTGCTTTTGGCTAAATTTATATAAACACAAAACACAAAAAAGGAATCATCATGAAAATAGCAGTTGTTGGTGCGGGTGCGTGGGGAAGTGCGCTCGCCTTTGCGCTCGGCGTTAAAAACGAAGTCATCATCACATCAAGAACGCCGCGCGAACTAGAAAATTTTGTTCCACTCGAAGAGGCGCTTGCTTGCGAATACATTCTTTTTGCCATCTCTACGCAAAACGTGCGGAGCTTTTTGGAGGCAAATTTCAAATTTACTTCGCAAAAAATTTTAGTCGCCTCAAAAGGCATCGAGACTAGCACAGGCTCTTTTTTGCATGACCTTTTCAGCGAATTTTTACCGCCAGAAAACATTAGCTTTTTAAGCGGTCCTAGCTTTGCAGCCGAAGTAAAACAAAAACTTCCGTGCGCACTTGTCATTAGCTCACAAAACGAAGACCTTGCGCGCATTTGGGCAGATGCATTTCCGCCTTTCATAAAAACCTACACAAGTAGCGATGTCATAGGCGCTGAAATTTGCGGTGCTTACAAAAACGTCATCGCCATCGCTAGCGGCATCTGTGCTGGGCTGGGGCTAGGGCACAACGCACGTGCGAGTTTGGTGGCGCGTGGGCTGGTGGAGATGTGCCGTTTTGGTAAATTTTTTGGCGGAAAAGAGGAGACGTTTTTGGGACTAAGTGGCGCAGGAGACCTTTTTTTGACCGCGTCTAGCGAGCTCTCCAGAAACTACCGCGTGGGGCTTGGGCTGGCGCGTGGGCTCTCGCTGGAGGCGATTTTGGCAGAACTGGGCGAAGTAGCCGAAGGCGTAGCCACCACAGAAGCTATCACTGCCATCGCACACAACAGAGCCATCTACACGCCTGTTGCAAACGTAGTGGCAGAACTTCTTCACGGCGGGTCTATAGAGGAAAAACTAAAAGAGATAATGAGACGTAGGATAGACTAGTTTTAAGCATGAATAAAGAGAGGTGGCAAAGGAGTTTGGACGAGGCGGTGGAGGAGCTTTTGGTAAAGGGAAATTTGAAAGCGCCCATAGAAGTTTTTGAGGTGGGTAGATTGCCCCAAAAGGTGCTAAAATTTTACAATGAACTCACTGGGCAAGAGCTAGAAACTCTAAATTTGGTTTTGAGTAAAAGTCAAATTTTGCACTTTCGTCCAGCGAGAAAAAACGCTTATGACCAAGCGTTGAGGTTAGAAGAGATTAGAGGTTTGGTAACGCTTTTGGAGAAGAATCAAGACTACTTTTTTGACAAAAAAAGCAAAAAAGATATTTTGATATTTTGGGAAGATGAGAAAGATGCAACAAAATTAAACAAAGTCGTCATCACGCTAGCAAAGATGAAAAGAGAGGATTTTAGGACATTTGAGTTAAAAGCTATCAGATGAAACAGCGGTGGGAGTTGCACCCACAATCTGCTCCACCAAAGGAGCTCCCGCTACTTCGTTGCGACCATCAGCCGTCTCATCTGTTAAAATTATACCACAAACAAAAGGAAAAGTCAAATGTTTCAAAGCGGTAAAAAGCATGAAATTTGAAAAAGAGAAGTGGCAAAGGAGTTTGGACGAGGCGGTGGAGGAGCTTTTGGTAAAGGGAAATTTGAAAGCGCCTATTAACGTCATTCAGGTCGGTTTTTTAGATAAAGATATCGCTAAACAGTCAAGTATTCTTTTGGGTGTTGAGGTTGAAAGCGGTGGCATAATCCTTACAAAAGATAGACTAATCCACGCAAAACCACAACGAAAAGAGCTTTATAAACACGCGTTTAGAGTTGAGGAGATGAAAAAGATAGTCGAAATTTTAGCCGATAAAAACAACTCATATGTAGATATAAGAGAGGGCAAACGAAACATAGTTTTTGTTTTTGGAGATGAACAAGATGAGACAAAGGCGAATCTTATACCTATTGAGATTTTGAGAAGTCATAAGAAAATTCAACAAAAAAATTATATCCTTACGCTTGACAAAGTAGACAAGAGAGAGTTTGCAAAAAATATGAAAGGTGGATTTGTCAAAAAGATAAAATAATCGGCGGTGGGAGTCGAACCCACAATATCCGTGTGGCTTTTGGCTTACGGGCATCTACGCTTGTTGATACCATCAACCGATTATTTTGCCGTCATTATACCACAAACAAAAGGAAAAGTCAAATGTTTCAAATTTGTAAAATGTGCGCGAGGCGTGGGCAGTTTTTGCTAGCTTGTGCGTGTTTTGTTGTTTTTGTAGCGTGTGCGTGCGTTTGGCTGGGCGTGCTTTTTGGGCTGGGCGTGAGCGCAAATTTGCTCGGTGGCGTGTGCGGCGCGCTTGCCGTTTTTGTGGGTTCGTTTTTGGGCTACAAAAGACGCGTTTTAGCTCAGGCAGCGCTTTTTTCGGAGGCGTTTGCAGCGGAAAAAAATGGCGGCGAAAATGGCGAAAACGGCGAAGTTAAAAGTGCTGAAAATGCAAATTTGACTTTTGGTAAATTTGACAAAACGGGCAAAATTTTTGACAAAGAAAACGGCGAAAATGAGCACGAAAATGTTACAAAAGAAACCGCCGAAACCGCCGAAACCGCTGAAAAGTCAAATTTAGCTTTTCGTGACTTTGGCGGTGCGTTCTCTTTGGCTCGGCTTTTTGGTTACATCTGTTTAGTCGCGATTTTTGTTGTTTTAGTAAATTTTGGCATCTTTAACGCGTGGGCTTTTGTAGGCGGAATCTTCTGCTCGTTTTTGTTTGTCATCGTAAATTTGCTTTTACAAAATTCAAAATAAGGAAAAAAATGCCACTTTCAAAACTAAACAAAGAACAGCTCGCCGCTGCAACTGCGCCAAAAGGCAAAAACCTAGTCATAGCATCTGCTGGCACGGGCAAAACCAGCACCATAGTCGCACGCATCGCACATCTCATACAGAGAGGCACGCCGCCAGAGCGCATCCTTTTGCTCACTTTTACAAACAAAGCAGCACAAGAGATGGTTTTGCGGCTGGGCAAATTTTTCCCGCCACAAGTTACACGCAAAATTTGCGCGGGCACTTTTCACTCCGTCTCAAATTTGCTACTAAAACGGCTCGGCAGAACGCTCATCTTAAAACAGCCAAGCGAGTTAAAAACGCTCCTAAAAAGCGTGCTAGAACGCCGAAGTTTCAGCCGCATAAGCGACCTAAAACCTTACAGCGGAGCTTACCTTTACGACATTTACAGCCTCTTTTGCAACGCTTGCGAAAAGGATTTTGCCGCGTGGTTTTCGCGTAACTACGAGGAGCAGGCGGAGTTTGCCGAAATTTACGCTGACGTGCTGGGCGAATTTGAGGAGCAAAAAGCCGCCTTTGGCTACGCTGACTTTAACGACCTTTTGTTAAAGATGCGCGAGGCTTTGGCTACGCACAAATTTGACTTTGCTGAGGTTTTAGTGGACGAATACCAAGACACAAATTCACTTCAAGGCTCGCTCATAGACGCTTTTGACGCTGAAAGTCTCTTTTGTGTGGGCGACTTTGACCAAAGCATCTACGCCTTTAACGGCGCAAATATAGGCATCATCGGCTCGTTTAGCCTTCGCTACAAAGATGCGAAAATTTTCGCACTAAACACAAACTACCGAAGCACGGCAAAAATTTTGGAGCTAGCAAACAGAGTCATAGAGAACAACGAACGCCTCTACCCAAAACGCCTCGAAGTAGGGCGCGCTGGCGAGTGCAAACCGCCGCGACTTCTCGTTTTTGACGAACTTTTCGCACAATACGACAACATCGCACAAACCATCGCCCAAAGCCCGTTGCCAAAAGAGGAAGTCGCCATCATCTTTCGCAACAACTCTAGTGCTGATGGCATCGAGATGGCACTTCGTGAGCGAGGAATCGGGTGCAAAAGGCGTGGCGGCGTGGAGTTTTTGGAAAGCCGTGAGATAAAGGCTTTGGTGGATTTGGTCGGGATTTTGGTGAATCCAAAAGACATTTTTGGCATGCTTCACACGCTAGAATACGCTCGCGGTGTGGGCGCAGCGGCGGCTAGGGAAATTTATGAAATTTTAAGCGCTGTGGGGCACAAAAGTGTAGTTTGTGGGCTTTTGGAGCCAGACCTAACGGCTAACTACAAACAAAAAGAGCGGGTAAATTCGCAAATGGGGCTTTTTAGCGATTTTAGTGAATTTTTGCCGAGTAGTCGCTTTGGGGCTTTGGGGCTGGACGCGGAATTTATGAAGAATCCTGTGCTGAACTACTCAAATTTAAACGCAAATGGCGCTCTGTTTGTTTCGCAAATTCGGGATTTTTTGCTTCAAGTGCGTGGGCAGGTGGTGAGTGAATTTGTGATAAAAAGTGCCATAAATTCAAAACTTTACGCAAATATAGTCGATGTTTTGGCGACAAAACGTGCTACGCTAAAAAACGGAAATGTAGATCTGGCGCGAGCAGATGAGGCGAAAAAGAAAATTTACGCAAAGGCGGAGGTGCTGGCGCAGATGACAAAACGCCACCCAAACATCTATAATTTTTACAACTTTCTAACGCTTGGCGTGGGCGAGTTAGAGGGCGGAAATGGCGTAAATTTGCTTACTGTGCATGCGAGCAAAGGGCTGGAATTTGGGTTGGTTTTTGTGGTGGACTTAGCGCAAGGGCGTTTTCCGAATTTAAAGATGATGAGCTCTGTCGAGGAGGAGAGACGGCTCTTTTATGTGGCGGTTACGCGTGCAAAAGATGAGCTGGTTTTAAGCTACGCAAAGTATGACAAAATTCGAAAAGTGGAGTATATGCCGAGCTGTTTTTTGGTGGAGGCGGGAATGGCGGAGGGCGGTGGCGGCTCTGTTGCGGGCAGTTCGGGCGGTTCGGGCAGTTCGGGCAGTGGTGTGGAAAATTAGTAAAGAGTGTTTAGTGTTTATCAAAAATAGATAAATATCAAAAAAGCAAAAATAAATCGCCGTCATTCTGAGGGAGGCGTAGCCGACCGAAGAATCCCCTGAAATTTGATATAGTAGAATCGTCAAACGTCAAATAAGGTTGAACCAACGCTGTCATTCTGAGCGAAGCGAAGAATCCCCTGAAATTTGAGTAGGTAAATCTTTAAATTTAAGAAAAAGCGAATTTACAAAATTCCGTTTTCCGTTTTCCGTTTTCCGCTACCGCCGTCATTCGTAAGGGAGGTAGCGACCGAATAATTCCCTGCACTGCAAAAAGGGGTCGCAGGGGCAAAGCCCCCGCTCACCGTCCCGCCGCCGTTTTTATTTGAGATTTATCGAAAAGAAAAACGGCGAGGAACTAATAAAAAAGCGATAGCTTTTTGTTTAGCCTCCGCCACCACTTGC
>DCIZ01000074.1:10111-11815 GCA_002317305.1 Campylobacter sp. UBA1713 | reverse complement strand
GGCTTTGCCTCAGAATGACGGCGTTACACTTGCGTTTTTAGCATTTTGTGTTTTTACACCCTTGTTAGTTCGCATTTTACTAATGTTGTGCAAGCAAATTTGAACGTTCAAACTTAAATTTAGCTAAATTTGCAAAAAACCCTTGACAAACACCAAAAAAAATGGTATAATCCCGCTCGTTTTAAAAATGTTACTTAAAACACTTTTTAACTTCTTAATTTTGTTCCGGATTAGCTCAGCGGTAGAGTAGTCGGCTGTTAACCGATTGGTCGCTGGTTCGAATCCAGCATCCGGAGCCATTTTTATCTTACGTTTTTTTTGATTTATCTATTTTATGGCAATGTAAGTTTTATTGAATATAATCTTATAACTATTACGAATCGGTAAATAAACGCCGTCATTATGATGTAGCCGTAAGGCGACTGAAGAATCCCCCGCCTGGCAAGGGAAAAATTCGTTAAAATTTCGACAAATTCGAACAACGCCGTCATTCTGAGGGAGCGGTCGCTACCTCCCTGGCGAATGACGGCTTCGCATTTGCGTTTTTTAAATTTGGCTTTTTACTCGCTCAAAAGGCGGGGGATTCTTCGGTCGGCTTTCGCCTCCCTCAGAATGACGGCGGCAGCAGAAAGCAGGATGCGGAAAAACAGAAAACGGAAGAAATTTGTCAAAGTTTTAGTTTTGCAACACCTGAAACCAAATTTTATTTTAGATAAATTTGCCTATACGCCTCAAACATTCGCTGTTCGCTATACCTCTCCTCGACTAGTTTTTTGAAATTTGACATTTTTTGTGCTTTTTGACTAAGTGCTTCGTCGACTGCGGCGTTTAAACTAGCTGTGTCGTCAAGCTCAAAAAAGCTAACTTCATTTTGGCTTAGGATGCCGTTTATGGCAGGAATGTTTGAACAAACCGCACTTGCACCAAAAAGCCCAGCCTCGTAGAGCGCTAAACCAAAGCCCTCCGCGTAAGATGTAAAGGCAAAAATGTCGGCAAATTCAAGGGCGTAGTAGGGCGTTTTTTTGCGTTTTTCGAAAAAGACACGCTCGCTTAAGCCCTTTTGTGCCACTGCAGCTTGCAGTTCCTCTTTGCCATTTGTGCCACGCGTGCTGTCGCCGATGCAAATAAAGGCAAGGTCTTTTCGTTTTTCGAGTAAATTTAGAATTTGCATGAGTCCTTTTCTGCGGTTTATGTCACAGTAGGTGAGAATGACGTGTAGGTTTTGTTTTTTGAAATTTAGAGCGGCTTGTTCTACGCGTGAAAAATCATCACTCTTTGGTGCGATGCCGACACCGTTGTAGATGAGTGTGCTTTGTGGGAGCTGTGTGCGGTAGAGTTCTAGCAGGTTGTCGTTTATCTGAACGACCGTGTCTTGTTTTTTTAGCCAGTTTATCCAAAGAAAGCCATATACAAAAGCGACAAATTTGCCATATTTGTAGCCGAGATCTTTTTTTATCTCACAATGAAGCGTGCTGATGAACTTTGTTGTTTGCTGTTTGTTGTTTGTTGTTTGTTGTCGGTGGCGCGCGACAAATTTGTCTGGACGCATCATGTGTGCGTGGACAATGTCAAATTTTGAGAAATCCAAAGGCTCATTCATGCGAATTTGTGTCGTTTTACAAGAAAATTTTAGCTCATTTTCGTTTGGCATATTGTCAAAATAAAACACTTCTATCTCGTTTCCCTCCGAAGCAAAAAATTCAC
>DCIZ01000074.1:9947-10084 GCA_002317305.1 Campylobacter sp. UBA1713 | reverse complement strand
CAAAAAAACGGGCGCACAGTTAAGCCGACTAGGCACAATGTAAGCGATCTTCATTTTTTTCCTTTTTTAGTAAAATAAACGCCCATTTTAGCCAAAATTTCTTTAGGGCATCTTTAAAAACCAGTTTGGCTTGATTT
>DCIZ01000074.1:2971-9819 GCA_002317305.1 Campylobacter sp. UBA1713 | reverse complement strand
ATGGTTTTTTAGAGGTGCCCTTTATGTTTTGGTTAAATTTAGAACAACTCCAAAAACTCATAAATGTCAAGAATCTACAAACCACGCCATCACTCTTTGGACTCTTTGGACAGCTTACGGCTACTTTAGAATGACGGCGGTAGTAGAAAGCAAAATGCAGAAAACATAATGCGGAACACAGAAAACAGAATTTATGAAAATTCGCTTTCCGTGAATTTTATCGTTATCTCGTTAAAAAAAGAAAAAGATAAAAAAGACCAACCGCCACGCCAGCCACAACCAAAAGCCTAAAAAGTAAATTTCCTATGCCACGCATGCTAACTCCTATTTGTAGATAAATAAAATTTTAAGATTTTTCGCCATTTCATTGCCATAAACCATGTTTTTTATGAGAATTTCTGCGTTTTTCTCCGCTTTTCGCAAAATCCCAGACTTCAACGCCTGTGCTTTTCCCTGCTCGACTATGGCGTCTTTTAGCTTTTGCTGTTCGGCGGAATTTATGTTTGTAAACCAGCTTTCTGAATCTAGGTGCGACTTAAACGAGTTTGCCACCTCATATGCCTTGTAAATTTGTGCGTGCGGAAGCGTTATGGTCAGCACTTCGCCGTTTTCTTTTTCGTTTTTGTAGTCGTAGCTAATCTCCTCAAAATTCACGCCCGCAAGCACCTCGACATCTATGCTAAAAATGAGCCGACTTTTTGTAAAAGGCACGCTAAGTGTGTTGAAAATTTTGCGGTCTTTGTAGCTGTCCTCTAAAATTCGCCCATACCACTCCTGAGTTACTAGCTGTCCGACATCTTGGAAACCAAACGAAAGCGGCGTCTCTTTGTGTGCGAGGCGAGTGGGCAGCAAAGCACCTAGCATCACCAGCAGAAAAGCGACAAACGCTGTCAGCGTGAGTTTGGCGGTAAATGGAAGCCTGCTAAAAAAGCTTTTTTGTTTTTGTGTTTGTTGTATTTCGTTTGACATTTTCGCTCACTTTTTAAATTTGTTTTTTTTGTTTTTGAGAGCGGATTCTAGCAAAATTTACGTAAATTTAAGTTTAAAATTTAAAAAACGTTTGTTTAAGAGAGAAATTTTTGTGTAACGCCGTCATTTTTCGCATGCTTTTGCTAGCTTAAAAATGACAGCGGCAACAGAAAACGGAATTTGTAAAAAATTTGAATTTGCATAAATTTGCACGAATTTGTTTCACTGCAAACTTTCAAACCAAAATCACAACCTACAAAACTACACTCACAAAAAACCTCGCCTATCTAAATTTCGCCTCCATTTTCCTGATCTCTTCAGCGCCCGTGCGGACTTTTTTGCCCTCGAGGTCTATCTCCTCGCGTGCGATTTTGTTCGGGTATTCGACATTGTTTAAGATATACCGAAACGTGTTTAGGCGTGCGTTTTTCTTGTTGTTTGAGTCTATGATGACCCACGGCGCGTGTGGCGTGTGTGTGGCGAGCAGCATCGCGTATTTTGCGGTGGTGTATTGGTCCCAAAGCTCTTGGCTTTTTTGGTCTACGGGGCTTAGTTTGTATTGTTTTAGCGGGTTGTTTGTCCGCTCGTCAAAGCGTTTTTTCTGCTCCTCTTTGCTCACCGAGTAGTAAAATTTGAAAAATATAATCCCGCTGTCGACTATCATTTTTTCAAAATTTGGGCACTCGCGCAAAAAAGCCTTGTGCTCCTCTTGGGTGCAAAAGCCCATCACTGGCTCGACGCCCGCCCTGTTATACCAGCTTCTGTCAAAGATAACTATCTCGCCAGCGCTCGGCAAGTGTTTTATGTAGCGTTGAAAATACCACTGTGTTCGCTCCGTTTCGTTTGGTTTTTCTAGCGCCACGACACGGCAACCGCGTGGATTTAGGTGCTCTGTGAGGCGTTTGATGGAGCCGCCTTTGCCCGCTGCGTCTCGCCCTTCGGTGAGAATGAGCACTTTTAGCCCCTTTTCTTTTACGAAATTTTGAAATTTGAGAAGCTCAATCTGTAACTTTTCCAGCTCTTTTTCATACTCAACAGTGCTTTTTTTTCGCTTAACCATCACAAATTCATCTTTCTCTTTTTTTGCGTTTTTTGCCTCTTTTGCGTTAGCCTCTGCGTTTAGTTCTTTTTCTTTTTTAGACATCTTGTCCCCTTTGTTTTGAAATTTTTTAACAAAAATTTAATTTTACCAAAATATAGATAAAACAAAAATAAATTTTTAAAACTAATTTTGCCATTTTCGCGTGGTTTTAAATTTAGTGGTTTTTTAGAGGTGCCCTTTACTTTTACTCGTTAAACATAAGCAAACCCAGCACACTTTCTGCCACTTTTTTTGGCGAAATTTCGTTTATGCAAAAGTCCTTTTTGTCTATGTGTCTGGCGTCTACTGCCCGACCGGCATCAAGCACCAAATTTACGCTTGTGGCGTAGGCGTTTCTGCCGCTCGGGCGGTTGCCAAAAAGCACGACTGACGGCGTGTTGCACGCCCATGCCAAGTGCGTTACACCGCTGTCGTTTCCTACTACCACTTTTGCGTTTGAAACCACACTCACAAGCTCGCCCAAATTCATCTGTGGCAGGAGTTTTGCGCCCGTTTTTTCGCAAAGAATTTGCCCCATTTCGCGCTCTTTTTTACCGCCAGTGCTGATGAAAATTTCGTGGTTTGTGCCCGCTTTTAGTAGCTCTATGACGGCGTCAAAATGTGCGTAATTTTTGCTCTCTTCGCTAGAAAAAGGTGCTATGATGATGGCGTTTTTTGCCATTTCGTTTGTGGCGTTTTTTAAATTTGCAACCTCAAAAATGCTCTCTTTTTGCAAAATTTCATCTCGCAAAAAGTCAAAATCTAGAGTTTTTGCTGCGAGTGTGAGATTCCTAACGATGATGTTTTCGTTGTAGTCGCAAGGTATTTTTTTTGTATAAAACAACGCCGCAAGTGGCTCTTTTATGCTGTTTTTGTCAAAACCTGCAGTGTTGCCTAAAATTTTCCCCACCAAAGCCGACTTCAAAAGCCCTTGAAAATCTATGATGTAGTCAAATTTTTCGCCGTTTTTAGACAAATCCGACAAAGCATTGTGTAAAATTTTGTAACTTTTGCGGTATTTTTTCTCTTTTAGAGGAAGTGCTATGACTGCATCGACGCCTTTACAGTGTGCTAGAATTTCGGCAAATTTAGCGTCTGCAAACCAAGTAATTCTGGCGTTTTTGTATTTTTTTTTGATAAACTGAACGACAATGCTCGTGTGAATGATGTCGCCGAGTGCCGAGAGACGAATGAGTGCGATATTCATAAAAGTCCTTTTTAAAAAAATCTTGCTATAATACGAAATTTTTGTTGAAAAAGATGTTAAATTTGGTTTGAAAATATGGATAAAAAAAAGGAAAAATATGGGTTACATTTGTGTTTTTGATTGTGAAACCGTGCCAGATGCGGAGGATTTGCGAAAGGTTTACGGCTATGAAGGAAGTGATTTGGAGGTCGGTGTAGCAGCGCAAAAGGCGCAGTCGCAAAAGAGTGGAAGCGATTTTTTGCCTGTTTGCTTTCACAAAGTGGTCGCCATTTCGGCGGTTTTGGCGGACGAAAAGGGCAAATTTTTGCGTGTTAGCACGATGGAAGGGCGAGACGAAAAGGAGCGAATTTCTAAATTTCTCGCCTTTTTAAACACGCACAATCCGCGTTTAGTGAGCTTTAACGGGCGATGTTTTGACCTGCCGATGTTGCTAGTTCGTGCCATGAAATACAACCTCGCTGCGAGTGCTTATTTTGAGACGTCAAACAAACAGCTCGGCAAGGACAAGTGGTGCAACTACCAAACGCGCGGCGGCGAATTTCACCTTGATCTGCTCGACCACATTAGTTCATTTCGGGCGGTGAGCGGGCTGGGGCTGGATGCGCTTTGTTCGGTGGTAAATTTGCCGGGCAAGCTAGACACCACAGGCGACCAAGTCGCGGCGATTCATGCTAGTGGCGATATGGCGCGCATAAACGCTTACTGCGAAAGCGATGTGTTAAACACATACTGGCTTTTTTTGAAATTTGAGATTCTACGTGGAAATTTGAATTTGGAAGATTACGCTGGGCATCTCATAGAGATGGGTAAATTTCTTAGCAAGATGGAGACGGACTACTCGCAAATTTTTTGTGCCTACATAAAAAATGAGCTAAATAGAATTCGGTGAGTGTGGACGTGAAGTGTCTAAATTGTGGTCGGTTTAGTTGGCGGTTTTTGTGTAAAACTTGCCTTTTTGGGCTGAGTTACGGCGAGGCGGGCAAGCGAAATTTGGGCGATTTTTCTGTATATTATTTTTACAAATACGAAATCGTCAAACACCTTTTGCACACAAAACATCGCCTTTGCGGGAGCTTTGTTTATGGTGCTTTGGCAAATTTGACTTTTGCGCGTTTTGGCGAAGTTTTGCGTGGGGGCGTGAGCGCGACAGATGTAACAGATGCAAACGCACGCGAGACGTTTGGCAAATTTGTCGCACTGCCTGTGGACGACAAAAACGAGAGTGGCTACTCGCACACGGCTGTTTTGGCGCGCTCACTTCGGTGTGAATTCATCGAGCCCGTTTTTGGCAAACTTCGCGCGGCAAATTCGGTGAAGTATTCGGGCAAAAGTTTGGAGTTTCGGCGGGCAAATCCGCGTGGTTTTTCGCTGGACACTTCGCCACCGCATCCTGTCATTTTGGTAGATGACATAGTAACGAGTGGGACGACTTTACGAGAGGCAAAGCGTGCTGTCGAAAGTGCTGGCGGCGTGGTGGCGTTTGGCTTGGTGCTAGCGGATGCGGAGAGTTGAGTGCGTGCGGAGTTCGGAAAACGGAAAGCAGAGTGCGGAAAACAGAAAGCAGAATTTGTGAAAATTTGCTTTTTTGTGAATTTAAAAGATTCTACTCTCTCAAAAAGCGGGGATTCTTCGCTTTACGGCGGTTTGTTTCAGCAACGAATAGTTTAAAAAACTAAAAAATAAACAAAAAATAAATATTAGGATTTATTATGAAATTCTTTGTGATAAATTTAAAAAGTGCGGTCGAAAGACGCAAATACATTTCGAATTTGTGCGAAAAATATGGTGCTGACTACGAGATAGTCGAAGCAGTCGTGGGCAAAGAGCTTAGCGAGAAATTTCTAAACGCCATTTGCGACCCGCAAGTGGTAAGCAAAATTTTTGGCAAACCGCTAAAAAAGGGCGAAATAGGCTGCGCGCTTAGCCACAGGGCATGTTTAGAGAGGATGCTCGCTTTGGGGCTAGACGAGGCGGTTATCATAGAAGACGATGCTAGTTTTGACGAGCGACTTTTTGAATTTTTGAGACTAAAAGAGCGTTTTCCGCCAGAGCTTGAGCTGCTGCTTTTGGGGCACTACCGGCAGGTCTATCTCGACGATGGTTTTCGGGTGGAGAGTCCTTTTTCTTTGCGTTATGACTTTGACTTTGGCGAAGGGCATCACCTAAAACGGCTGGTCGGCGGCGGGCTAGGAAGTCACGGCTACTACGTCAGAAAGGCGGGCGCAAAAAAGCTACTAGACGCGACAAGGCGGCTTTTAAAGCCCTACGACCACTATACAAGCAGCGATGAAGTGAGCAACGTCTACGCACTCTACCCGGTTTTGATAGAGACGGACGAGATGATGGGGCTAAAAAGTTCCATACAAAATAACGAAAATCGACAAAAAAAGAGGTTTAAACTGAAAAAATATTTTAAACGTTTTCGCAAGTGGGCGATGTTTTTTGTGCCGAGTTTGATGAAGTTAAAGGAGTATAGATGAAGTGGTGGAAGTGCGTGCCGGTAAAGAGTTGGCGGCGTTTTTTGAAGGCAAAGTTTGAGCTGTTGCCAGTGCATGTAAAAGTGGCTAGCGAGCTAAAAGCCTACATGAGTGGCGAGGAGTGGGCGGCAAATTTGAATTTGGCTACGCGTTTTGGTTCTGTAAAAGAGGGCGAGCGGGTCATTTGGCAGTTTTGGGACAAAGGCGAAGAAAACGCGCCGCCCATCGTTAGGCGATGTTTGCAAAGCGTGTGTGAATTTGGCGGTTACAGGCAGGTGGTTTTGAACGATGAGAATTTTTGTGAATTTGTAAATTTGCCTGAATGTATAGTGGAAAAATACAAAAACGGCACCATCTCAAAGGCACATTTTAGCGACATTTTGCGTGTGGCGCTGCTTTGTATTTACGGCGGCGTGTGGCTGGACGCGACTGTTTTTTTAAGCGCGCATCCGTGTGAGTTTGAGCGAGAATTTTTTGTGCCGCAGCGAAGCAGCGTGCGTCCGAAAGACTACATGCGGTGGGTCAAATTTAGCGAGGGGTATTTTAGCTGGGAGCGTGAATTTGGCGTGAAAATGTCTAGTAGCGTGATGGTTTGCGATGTCAAAAGTGGCGAAATTTTTCGTGAGAGTTTTAACGTTTTGGCGCGTTACTGGGCGGCGGAGAGTAGTTTAAAGCACTATTTTTTGTTTCAGATAGCTTTTAACGAGCTTTTGAAAAAGGAGTGTTTTGGTGCGTTTGTTTTAAGCGAGGGCGACACGGAGATGCATGAGTTGCAGTTTGTGGCAAAGGGTAAATTTGATGCGGCTTTGTGGGAGGCGATTCGCCAAAAAAGTAGCTTTCACAAGCTGACTTACTTTAAAAATTTGAAAAATGGTAGTTTTGTGAGCGTTGTTTTAGGTTTGTAGATTCGGAAAACTGAAAACAGAGAACGGAAAACAGAATTTGTGAAAATTTGCTTTTTTGTGAATTTTAAGATTCTACTCGCTCAAAAGGCGAGGGATTCTTCGGTCGGCTTCGCAACCCTTGCGAATGACGGCGGTCTATTTTTGCTTTTTTGATAATCATAAACTCCGCATTTCGCATTTCGCATTCCGAACGGGGTCGCAGGGGCTTG
>DCIZ01000074.1:1883-2834 GCA_002317305.1 Campylobacter sp. UBA1713 | reverse complement strand
AAATTTGCTTTTTTGTGAATTTTAAGATTCTACTCGCTTAAATTTCGGGGATTCTTTGGTCGGCTACGCAACCCTTACGAATGACGGCGGTAACGGAAAACGGAATGCGGAGAACGGAAAGCGGAATTTGTGAAAATTTGCTTTTTTGTGAATTTTAAGATTCTATTCGCTTAAATTTCAGGGGATTCTTCGGGCTTACGCCCTCAGAATGACGGCGGTCTGTTTTTGCTTTTTTGATTCTCGTCAAATTTTAGCAAAATGCGAAAAGCAGGTGCGAAGCCGTCATTCTGAGGGAGCGTTTAGCGACCGAAGAATCCCCTGCCTGGCGAGTGCGGAAAAGTCAAATTTGCTTTTTCGTGAGTTTAACTTTTTATCCGTTTAGCGACTTGTCAAATTCGTTTATGGTGAGTTTTGCGTTGTCTAAAATTTCGCGCGCCTCTTTGAGTAGCGTCATGCCGTTTTTGTAGAGTTCTACGCTTTGCTCTAAATTTACGCTTTCATCGTTAAGCATGTTTAGGAGCTCCTCGATCTTTGCTAACTTCTCCTCAAAGCTGTTTGCCCCTTTTTTTCGTCTGTTTCGCGGCTCAGATTCGCCCTGCCTCTCGCGCGGCAACTCTCGCTGTGTTTGGTTAAAATTTCCATTTTCGTCTTCGTATTCAAAAAAATCACTCATTTTTTATCCTTAATGTGTTGCAAAATTTTTGGGCTCACTTCGTTTAATTTTGTAAAATCTTCCTCTAATATGTGTTTTAGCGTGTGTTGTTCGCCAATGTCTGTTACATCAAACTCTTGTATGCATTTACCTATCCAAACAAATTTCCTTTTTAACTGCATGGTTAAATTTTGAATGTCATGATCGTCCATTTTTTCGTTAGATATATAGCCAGAATACTGCCTGTGTGTAAAGCCACGATCTAGGAAAAATTTCTTTAGGGCATCTCTAAAAACTAG
>DCIZ01000074.1:0-1743 GCA_002317305.1 Campylobacter sp. UBA1713 | reverse complement strand
AGTAGTTTTTAGAGATGCCCTTTATGGCGTTGTATGCGGCTGCTCTGTTTTCACCAAAATACTCTTTTAAAGCAGTTGTAGATAGGTCAAAGTTTATGGCTTTTTTGCAGGCGTTCATCGCCAAACTCCTACATGATACTTCTCTTTGCAGCGACTAATGATGTCATGATCGCCCTCTTTTTGGCTGATCCAGATCCACTCTTTGACGTTTAACGTAAACCATGAACAATTTGCTAAACGATCGACTGCGATGCTTAGATCGGCTAAACAATGTTCGTTGTCTTTGGTATGATATCTGTTTTTGTCTATCTTGATCATTTGGCATTTTAGTGCTATTTCTTCTATCGTTTTGTAAACATCATCTAAGTCATATCTGCCTTCGCGCAAAATTTTCTCCTCATCTAGCACAAAGCTAGTTCCTAAAAGCGAATAGTTTCTTTTTTCTTTTTGCATTTTTCATCCTTTTACATCTCATCTCGCTCCAGCCACGCTTTTACGTGGTTTTCAAATTTGGCTACCTCTACCAAAAATGCATCGTGCCCGTAGGTGCTCTTAACACACTCATAGGTGCAACGTTTGCCCGTCTTTTTTAGTGCATCTGCTAGCTCGTCCATAAGAGATGGCGGAAACAAAACGTCCCCGCTAAAACTAAGCAGCAAAATGTCAGCACGCACGCTTTTTAGTGCGTTTTCTAGCGTGCCGTAGTGGCGCGTAGCGTCAAAGTTGTTCATCATTTTTACGATGTAGAGGTAGCTAAGCGGGTCAAAACGTTTTGAGAAATTTTGCCCGTTGTAGTCTAGGTAGCTGTCTACTTCAAAGCGTCCAAAAAGCTCATAAAGCCCGTCTGTTTTACAGTAGTTTCTGCCAAATTTTTCATTCATGGAGAGTGGGCTTAGAAAACTAATGTGCCCCGCCATGCGACCTATCGCCATGCCGTCAAGCCCGTTTTCGCGAATTTGTTCGCTCTCGTAGTAGCCACCTTGAAAGGCAGGGTCGGCTAAAATGCTAGAAACGGCTATCTTGTTAAAGGCTATAGCCCACGCAGGCGTGGCGTAGGTAGAGGCGAAGATGCCGACTTTTGAGGCAAATTTGGGAAATTCGATGGCAAAGCAGAGTGCTTGCATGCCGCCCAAACTCCCGCCTATTACCGCCTTTGCGTGTTTGATGCCGAGCCGTTCAAAGAGCATCATTTGTGCCTTTACGACATCGCTAATGACTAGCACGGGGAAGCGAAGGCGGTATTGGTTTTGGGTGCCAGGTTCTGTGCTAAGTGGCGAAGTTGAGCCAAAGTTGCTACCTAAAATGTTTACACATATGACAAAGTAACGGCGAGTGTCTACGGCTTTGCCATCGCCTATAAAGTCGTCCCACCAGCCTGCTTTTCGCTCATTTTCGTAAGTGCCAGCGGCGTGGTGGCTACCTGTGAGCGCGTGGCAGATGACGATGGCGTTGTCTCGTGTTTCGTTTAGCTCGCCGTAGGTTTCGTAAATGAGGTCAAATTCTTTTAAGATGCGACCGCTTTCGAGGTAGAGTGGCGTGCTGAAATGTTCTTTTTTTGTGGTTATTTTCAAAATTTTTCTCCATTGTTTTGGGCATTTTTAAAGATCACCTAGTTCGGAAATTTGTGAAAATTCACTTTTTCGTGAATTTTGCGCTTTTTATCGTTTTTAACGATTCTTAATGGCACCTCTAAAAAACCATTTAACTCAATTTGGTGGCTTGCTTTTTACAGGAAACATCGCC
>DCIZ01000117.1:3719-8862 GCA_002317305.1 Campylobacter sp. UBA1713 | reverse complement strand
CGAAAAGAAAAATGGCGGCGGGACATGGAGACGGGGGCGAGCCCCTGCGACCCCTTTTTGGAAAACGGAGTGCGGAAAACAGAAAACTGAATTTGTAAAAATTCGCTTTTTCATGAATTTGTTTATCTATTCTAGAGAATTGCAGAATCTGCTTTCCGCTTTCCAAACGCATTCCGCACTCAGTTTTCCGTTTTCTGATATTTTACTCCTCTATCCTCATCACAAAAGGCTCATCTAGCACGATGTTTTCTGCCTTTAAAAGAGAAGCTGCTTTTTGCAAATCTGCCTCTTTGCAAATTTGAGTAGTAAAAAAAAGCGTAACACTCTCTTCGCTCGCCACAACGCCGCCAGCCACGCCACCAGCACCAACGCCGCCCTTTGCTCCGTTTTTCTGCAAAAAACTCTCTATGCTAATGTTATGTTCGCTCAAAATTTTCGTAATAGCCGCCAAAACACCCACGCGGTTTAGCACACGCAAACGAATGTAGTATTTTGTCTCCACTTCGCCCGGCTTTTTCAGCACCAAAGGCGAAGTTTGAAAGTCAAAAGCGTAACCTAGCATCGGGTTTTCTGTCTCTTTTACCATGTCCATTAGGTCGCTTATGACCGCGCTTGCTGTCGCGTTTCCGCCCGCACCTGCCCCATAAAACAAACTCTCGCCCACCGCATCGCCTACCACACTCACCGCGTTCATCACGCCATCTACGCTACTTAAAAGCCTGCTTTTTGGTAGCAATGTAGGATGCACGCGAAGTTCAAGCCCGCCATTTGCCACACGCTTTGCGATACCTAAAAGCTTTATGCTAAAGTCAAATTCACTCGCAAACTTTATGTCCTCAGCGGTGATCTTCGTGATGCCCTCTACCAGAATCTCCTCTGGTTTTGCATGCACTGAGTATGCGATGCTAGCTAGTATGAGCAGTTTGTGTGCCGTGTCTAGCCCTTCGACGTCAAAAGTCGGGTCAGCCTCAGCGTAACCCTTCTCCTGTGCTTCACGCAAAACCGCCTCAAAACTCGCCCCGCCCGCGCTCATTTTTGAGAGTATAAAGTTGCTCGTGCCATTCATGATTCCTGTTATCTTTTGAATGTGGTTAGCACTCAGCCCCTCTCTTAAAGCTTTTATGATGGGAATTCCGCCTGCCACACTCGCCTCGTAACCAAAAGGCGTGTCGCCCGCTATGCTCTCTAACTCCATGCGATGATAAGCCAAAAGCGCCTTGTTTGCCGTAACGACAGGCTTTTTTTGCGACAAAAGCGAACTAACGATTCTATAAGGCTCCTCCACGCCGCCCATTAGCTCCACAAAAACATCTATGTCATCTCGCCTTAACACGCTTTCTAGGTCATCTGTCAAAGGCAAATTCACATCTCGCTTCTTTTCTAGCGAACGCACCACGCCCACAACAGGCACGATTCTCTCGCCACACCTTGCCTCTATGAGGTCGCCGTTTTTTTCCAAAATCTTCGCTACTGCCTCGCCGACAGTGCCAACACCGATTATAGCAATATTCATTCTCTTGCCTTTAAATTTAAATTTACACAAACAAAACACCGTCATTCTACGGAAAACGGAAAGCAGAGTATCGAAAAAGCCCAAACAAACGCCGTCATTCTGAGGGAGGCTTTTGCCGACCGAAGAATCCCCTGAAATTTGACGGAGTAGAATCTACAAAATTCGCAAAAAAGCAAATTTGACTTTTTACGCCATCGCCATGCGGGGGATTCTTCGGTCGGTAACAGACAACGGAATGCGGAAAACGGAAAACGGAATTTGTGTAAATTCGCTTTTTCGTGAATTTGACGATTCTACTTATTCACAAGGCAGGGGATTCTTCGGTCGGCGTTGCCTCCCTCAGAATGACGGCGTTGGCTTGACGATTCTGTAGAATCGCAATTCTCCGTTCTCCGTTCTCCGTTCTCCGCTCTCCGTTCTCACAACGCGCGTTTTATAAAACCACTCGCTACGACTCCGCCACTCTCATCGTAAAAGACCGCCAGCTGTCCGCTAGCTACAGCTCGCGCGTTTTCTGCCAGCTCAACTCTCACGCCACCGCCAAAGCCACCGCCAACACACTCACCACTTTCGCCGCCATCACACAAATTTTCGCCACCACCAACACTTTCGCCACAAAGCCTAACCACACGGCACTTCACCTTTGGACTTCTGTAACGCACCTTTACCCACGCCTCAAACTCACGCCCCAGCTCCACAAATTCGTTCAGATTTTCCGTCTCAAAACCAAAACACGAAAGCTCGTCAAATTTGCCTACCACTATCTCATTTGCCTTTGCGTCGATGCGCAAAACAAAGTGCGGGTCGTGCGCGCCATCTACTCGAAAACCACGCCGCTTTCCGATGGTGTATTTTGCATAGCCTTCATGCTCGCCGACTACTTTGCCGCTCGTGTCTCGAACCACGCCTTTTTTGTCTACCTCAAAGTGCCTACGCAAAATTTCGGTGTATTCGTTTGGCACAAAGCAAATTTCGCTACTCTCTTTTTGTGTAGCCAAACTTGATATCTCCGCAAATTTAGCCGCCTCTTTTTTTACGTCTGTTTTTAACCACTCGCCAAGCGGAAAAACTAGCTTTTCTACCATCTCGGGCGAAATGTTTGACAAAAAATAGCTTTGGTCTTTTGTAGCATCTTTTGCCTCGTAAATTTGCCCGTTTTGAATCTTTGCGTAGTGTCCAGTCGCCATCTTTTCGCAGCCGTTTTGCAAAGCCACACGCCAAAGCTCGCCAAATTTTATCTGTTTGTTGCAAATGGCACACGGGTTTGGCGTTAAGCCTTTTTTGTAGCTCTCTACAAATTTAAGATATACCGCTTCGTTAAACTCATCTGTAAGGTCAGCACAAATGTAGTCTATGCCTAAAAACGCAGCAACCTTTGCCACGTTTGCCAAATTTCTTTCGTGGTAAGCCTCATCGCCATGAAGTTTTGCATAACATCCGAGCACCTCATGCCCAGCGTCTTTTAAGAGTTTTGCTGTGATCGAGCTGTCAACGCCACCACTCATCGCTACTAAAATTTTCATATCTTTCCTCTCATTATGTCCACATTTTGTAAAATAGACTATCAAAACTTTTCTTAAATTAACGAATTTTAAGTGCTGTTGTGATAAAATAAAGCAAAAAGGTAGAAAAAGGATGCATGATGTTTGACGTTATTTTTTTGAAAAACAACACAGTTCGGGTCGATGGTCGTGGTGAAAACAGAGACGAGAGTTTTACCATATCTAGCGAAATTTTCGCCACAGAAAATGGGCAGGCAAATTTGCTAAAAACCGCCGTTTTTGTGCCAGAAACACTTTTTGCAGAGGTGCTAAAAAAAACCCAAGAGCGTTTTAAAAGAGTGCTAGAAGCGCCCGTTTTGCTAGAGAGCGACAACAGAGACAGACCGCACGCAAAAGACGAAAAAGCGCTTAAATTTGCCTTAGAGCAAATTTTAGTCCAACTTTTCATGAAAGAGACAAAAAAGGACGAAGCATGAAAAACCACTTCTCGCCGTTTTTTACGCCGTTTCTAACGTTGCTCCTTTTGTCAAATTTGCTTTTTGCAAACCAAACAAAAGAGCTTTTAGCCGAGATAAACACACTAAAAGACAACATTTGGATAGCGCGTTATGAAAACTACAAAACCTACAAACGCATAGCACTAGAGCTAGAAAACATAAAAAGCGAGATTTTGGGTGCGACTGGCGACTACGCTTTGGAGCTAAAAACACGCGCCGAAAGCCTCCAAGAGCAGCTAGAACTCTTAAAAGAGTATGAGCGCTCGCCATTTGCTGAACTACTCACTTTTAAAGAGATAAAACCGCTGGAGAAGATCACGAATCCTTTTGTGCTTTTTAGCGCTTTTTCCTATGTTAGAACGCTAAAAAACGAAAAAGATGAGCTAAAAAACCGCCAAGCACAGCTAAACGAAGCCATCATGTTTTTCGAAAGAGCGCTACAAATAAAAGAGATAGAATCGCAAACTGACCTACGAGTAAAGATAGAGATAGAAGAACTTAGACGCGAGATAAAAGAATTTGGTGTAGTAAAAGACGCTTCACGAACTAGCTACGGCTTACAGGAAAAAAAGATAAACGAAGCTTTGGCTTTAGCGTCAGCTCAGATAAAAGATCAGATCAAGCTAACAGCGATGATTCTAACTAGCATTTTGGTCGTCATTTTAGTAGGCTTTATCATAAAACTCCTCGTCAAGCGTTTTGTAAAAGACAACATACGCACATACACCATAGCCAAATTTACAAACGTGGTCATCTTTAGCATCATTATGTTTATCTTGATCTTTGGCTACATAGAGAACATTAGCTACGTCATCACCATTTTAGGCTTTGCATCTGCTGGTCTTGCCATCGCGATGAAAGATATGTTTATGAGCGTTCTTGGCTGGTGTGTTATATTTTTCGGCGGGACTTACAATGTGGGCGACCGCGTGCGTGTGCGGTGGCAAAACAGCGACTACGTGGGCGACATCATAGACATCGGGATTCTTCGCATCACCATCTACGAAGACATCACGCTCACGAGCTACCGCTTTAACCGCCGTAGCGGACGCATCATTTTCATACCAAACAACTACATCTTTACGCAACTCATCGCCAACTATACACACGGCGGCATGAAGACGGTTTGGGACGGCATCGACATCATGCTTACCTTTGACTCAAATCACAAAAAGGCAGCGATGCTCATAAAAGACATAGCGCGCAAATATTCAAAAGGCTACACGGACATCGCTAGACGGCAGATGAACAAACTTCGCGACCGTTACAGCATAAAAAACCCAAACGTTGAGCCTAGAATTTTTACCTTTTTTGAGCCTTATGGCATGTGCATTAGCGTTTGGTTTATGACAAATTCTTACGCGGCATTAGCACTTCGAAGCACCATTAGCATAGAGATCATAGAGGCTTTAAATTTAGAAGACGACATAAAGATCGCCTACCCGACACAGACGCTAAATTTTGCCAAAAGGCTAGAAACGAGCCTTGACTTTCATGACGTGAGTCGTGAGCTTTTGTATTGAGTTTTTCTGTTTTTTGTCAAATTTACGAAAAGGGAATTTTCACAAATTCTGCTTTCTGTTCTCTGCATTCCGCGTTCTGTTACCGCCGTCATTCTGAGGCTGGCTGTG
>DCIZ01000117.1:0-3621 GCA_002317305.1 Campylobacter sp. UBA1713 | reverse complement strand
CCGACCGAAGAATCCCCTGGAATTTTAGGGAGTAAAAATCCAAATTCAAGAAAAAGCAAATTTTCACAAATTCCGTTTTCCGTTCTCCGTTTTCCGAACGCCCTTTAATAAAACTTTATGTTTTGTTTGGTTAAAATGAGAGTCAAATTTAAATTTAAGGAGAAAACGATGGGAATTTTGTCTTTTTTGTCAAATGCAGGCAAAAAGCTTTTCGGCAAAGGCGATGACGCACAAGAGCTCAAAAAAGAGATCTCGGCAGGTTTAGATTCAGCAGACGTGGAGAATTTCAACGTCAGTGTAGACAACGGCAAAGTCGTCCTAAGTGGCGATGCACCGCAAGAGGTTTTGGAGAAAGCAGCACTCATCGCTGGCAATGTCGAGGGCGTTAGCACCGTTGAAGTTGCAGGCGTAAGAGATGACAGCGAGGCGCACTACTACACCATAGTAAAAGGCGACTCACTCTCAAAAATCGCAAAAAAAATCTACGGCGACCCGATGAAATACAAGATCATCTTTGAGGCAAACAGAGAAGTCATAAAAGACCCAGACCTCATCTATCCAGGTCAAAAGATCCGAATCCCGTAAATGCAGAGTGCGGAGTTGCGGAGTGCGTAGTGCGGAAAGTAGAATGCGGAATTTGTAAAATTCGCTTTTAACTAATTTCAGGGGATTCTTCGGTCGGCTTTCGCCTCCCTTGCGAATGACGGCGTTGATTTTACTTTTTTGTAAAATGCAAAAACAAAGAAAACGCAAAAACAGACCGCCGTCATTCGCCAGGGAGGTAGCGACCGAAGAATCCCCTGCCTGGCGAGGGCGTAAAAAGTCAAATTTTCTTTTTTGCGAATTTGTAGATTCTACTCCGTCAAATTTCAGGGGATTCTTCGGTCGCTTCGCTTCCCTTGCGAATGACGGCATTGACAGAAAACAGCATGCGGAGAACAGAAAATGGAATTCACGAAAAAGCAAATTTACACAAATTCCGTTTTCTGTATTCTGTTTTCCAAACGGGGTCGCAGGGGCAACGCCCCCGTCCGTCTGTCCCGCCAGCTTTCTCTTTGAGCTTTAGCGAAAAGAGAAAGCTGGCGGGACTAAAAAAAGCGTTAGCCTTTTACGTTCGGAAAGCAGAGTGTGGAGAGCAGAAAACGGAATTTGTAAAATTAGCTTTTAACCTTTTAACTAAATTTGACGATTCTACTTGCTCACCAGGCGGGGGATTCTTCGGTCGGCTTTGCCTCCCTCAGAATGACGGCGTTGATTTGACTTTTTTTGATAATCGCAGTTTCCGCCATCCGCCATCCGCCATTCTGCATTCCGAATCTAATCCAACAAGTCAAAAACTCGCCTTTGTGCCTCCAAAACATCTTTCAGCGTAACTTCGCCCACGTTTTCAAGATCACGCAAAAACCTACCCACTTGCTTTTGGTCTATGACTGCCAAAAACCTACTTGTGAGCTCCTCGCCACTACCTTTTAACGCCACAAGCAAATCATTTCGCGGCGCTTTGTTGTAAACTGAGAGAATCACGCCATCGTCTGCCTTTGCTAGCTCCTCAAAGTAGTTCAGCTCTATTAGCTCGTCCTCGCCGCCTTCTTGCACCGCGACCTCTTTTACGATAGTCCTCGTCTTTCGCCTAGTCAAAAACACCACGCAAAGTGTCAGCATTAGTGCCACAGCAAACATCAAACCATACTTCACCGCCACAAAATTCCGCCTCACCGCTCGCTCATATTGTCCTTCGTCATTGAAAAAATCCGCCTGTTTTATGGTGATCTTTGCGTCAAATTTAGCCACAAGCACATCGTAAATAGAGCGCAACTCTTCAGCACTAAACGGCGCTTTTTGTCGCTCGCCTGTCAAAAATTGCAAAAAGCTAAACGGAAGTTTTTTGTAGTCCAAAAGCACAAAAATCTCCGTCTTTTCTAGCTTGTTTGCCACTAGTCTTGCACGCACGTCTATGAGCGCAGGCGCAAATTTTGACGTTATCTCACGCACTTCGCCCTCTAGTTTGGCTAAAATTTCTTTTTGGGCAAGCATCTTTTGAGTCAAATTTGCATCTGTCCCAGACTGGACAACTTTCATGATGTTTAGCGCCGCTTGAAGTTTTGGCGACTTCATGTCTACAAATATCTCGCCGTTTGAAAAACGAAAATCCACATCGTTTTTGTAAAGTTCTAGCATAAATTTCTGGCTGTCAGCTGAGCCATTTTCTAGCTTTTGCAGCTCATCAAAACGCGTTTCACTCGCGTCTATCAAAGTAGCAAAAAGCGTCAAAGCCACGACAAAAGTCATCAAAAAGGCAAAAAATCTCTTCATTCACGCACTCCTTTCACAGCTCTTTTGCCAGCTCAGCTAGCACGCGCTCGTTTTGGTCAGCTCGCCCGACAGTGATGCGAATGGCGTTTAGTCCGTAGCTTTTTAGGTTTCGTAAGATGATGCCTTTTTTCAAAAGTCGCTCACAAATCAAATTTGTATCTTTTTCGAAGAAAATAGTGATAAAATTCGTGTAACTATCTATGAATTTCAGCCCATTTTGACGGCAAAATTCCTCGTAAATTCGCATCTGTTCGGCATTGTTTTTTAGCGTTTGTGTTATGAAATCTTGCTCTTTACAAGCATACACAGCGGCTGCAAGGCTAAGTGTAGTTATGTTAAACGGCGCTCTGACTTTGTGAAGCGAGCTTGTGATGTTAGGATTTGCCACGCCGTAGCCTACTCGCATGCCGCCAAGCCCGTAGGCTTTTGAAAATGTGCCTAAAAAGATGGCGTTGTCAAATGAGACAACAGAAGCTGGCGTAACTGCTTTTTTCTCATCTTTAAATTTGGCAAATTCGCTATAAGCGCCATCTATGACGACTAAAATTTCGCTATTTACGCTCGCTACAAATTCTACAAATTCCAAAACTTCACGCTCGCCTAAACACTCGCCAAGCGGGTTGTTTGGGACACACAAAAAGACTACACCGATGTTAGCGGCGTTTTCTTTAACCATCTCGCGAAACTCCGCCAAGTCGTGATGGTGTGATGGCGTTTTAAACAGAGGTGCGTCTATGTGAGAAGCGTAAATTTCATACATGGCAAAGGTAGTGCCCGCTACCAAAATGCCCTTTTTTTCGTTACATTTTGAGTGAATCACAAATTCTATTATCTGGTCGCTACCGCTGCCGATGATGATGTTTTTGCTCTCCACGCCGTGCAAATTTGCTAGTGCGGCTTTTAGCTCAAAGTAGCTATCGTCCGGATATAGCGAAGCGCTTAAAGCGACCTCTCTTATGCGTTCGCTAACTGCTGGTGCGCAGCCTAGCGGGTTTTCGTTGCTAGCTAGTTTTATAACGCTTTTTGGGTCTATGCCAAACTCTCTTACGACTAGTTCTATTGGCTTGCCCGCTTCATATACTTTTAGACTCTCAATGTGTTTGTTAAAGTTCATAAATTTCTCCTTAAATTTGGTTTGGTTAAATTTGGTTTTAGGTTTTTTTTGGTAGAATCCTGCCCGTCTTTAGGCTGGGCTCTTCCAGCCACTTCACAGATAGTATTTTACATCCCACGCATCAAGCATATCATCTAGGGCACCTCTAAAAAACCATTTAAGTAAATTTAGTGGCTTGCTTTTTCGTTTGTTTT
>DCIZ01000150.1:25797-28590 GCA_002317305.1 Campylobacter sp. UBA1713 | reverse complement strand
TTGCATATTTTTGCCTTAAAATTCGTCAAATACGACAGTATTCTCCTCATTTTAAAACAAAAATTCGCAAAAAACACTCCACAAAGCGAAGCTTCCTTGAAAACAAGCGAAGCGCTCGGCGTAGCCGATGTTTCTTTAAAATCAAGCCAAACTAGTTTTTAGAGATGCCCTTTGTAAATTTGCCAGTGTCAAAAACATAATGGCATCTCTGAAAACCGAGCCAAACTGGTTTTTAGAGATGCCCTAAATTCAGCACTCTACAAAAAAGCAAATTTATTTGTTCGCTCGCTCTATATATTCACCACGCACAGTATCTACTCGAATCAGCTCGCCTTCTAGCACGTGAAAAGGAATCTGAATCACCGCGCCCGTCTCAAGAGTAGCCGGCTTTCTGTTACTACCTTGCGTGTCGCCACGAAAGTCTGGCGCTGTTTCTACTATCTTTAACGTAACCACTTGCGGCACTTCCACGCCTATAGCCTTGCCGTTGTAAAACATCACCTGCACCATCATGCCATCTAGCATCCACTTTTTCGCTTCGCCCACGTCCTCGTCTGCTATGGCGACTTGCTCATAACTCTCTACGTCCATGAACTGGCAGTTTTCGCCATCATCGTAGAGGTATTGCATCTCTTTTTCCTCTAAATTTGGCGCTTCGCACTTGTCGCCTGCGTGGAAAGTCTTCTCTAAAACTTTACCGTCCAAAAATGACTTTATCTTGATTCGCACAAAAGCAGGACCCTTGCCCGGCTTCACGTGTTGATACTCTACAACTTTATAAGGCTTGCCGTCTATCTCGACTTTTAAGCCCTTTTTCAAATCACCCATACCATAAGCCATGTTATTCTCCTAAAAATAAAATTTATATAAATTCGCAAAAAGCAAATTTACAGCTCCACGCGCTCGACACGCAAGCACGCATCTACAGCAGCAAGTTTTGCCACAAGCTCGCCACTCACCTCGCCATCTACTAGCACCACCGCAAGCGCGTTGCCATCTTTGCCGCGTCCCAAACGGAAGTCGGCTATGTTTATGTTTGCCTCTGCTAAAATGGTGCTTATTTTTGCTATAACGCCCGGGACATCTTTGTTTTTAAAGACTATCATCTTGCCTTTTGGCTTAAAGTCAGTAGAAAAGCCGTTTACATCTACGATTCTTGACTCATTTTCGCCAAAAATCGTTCCTGCTACACTCAACGCCTCTGAGTCGGTTACGATTCGCACGCGAATTTTGTTTTTGTAGTTGCTCGCTGGCAACGCCGCACACTTTAGCTCGACGCCCGCACTTTCAGCGACAAATTTGGCATTTACGTAGTTAATAGACTCGCCCAAGCTCTTTTTTAGCACGCCTACAACGGCAAAAGTTAGCAAACTCTCGACATATTTTGCCACTTCGCCTTCGGCTTCTAGCACGATGCTTTTTATCTTTTCATGAGACATTTGCGCTGCAAAGTAACCTAGCTTTGCGGTCAAATCTACACATGGCGCTATCTCTGCTGGAAGTTCGTTTGTCTTTATAGGCAAATTTAACGCATTTGGGTAGCAAACGCCAAAAGCCGCGCTTATGGCTTGTTCAGCCGCCTCACGCGCTATGTTCTCTTGACTCTCAAATGTGTTTGCGCCTAGGTGCGGAGTTGCGCTGACGTTTGGCAAATTTAAAAGCGGGCTCGTGCTGCCTGGCTCTTTTACAAAGACATCGATGCCTGCGTATGCCACTTTGCCGTTTTGTAAGTTTCGCAAAAGCGCGTCTTCGTTGTAAAGCCCGCCACGCGCGACATTTATGAGACGCACGCCATCTTTCATCTTTGCTATCTGCGCTTCGTCTATCATGTTTGTCGTCTCTTTGTTTTTTGGCGTGTGAATGGTGATGAAGTCGCAAGCTAGTATGTCGTCAAAGTTGCGTGTATATTCTACGCCGACACTAGTCGCTTTGCTCGGGTCTATGTAAGGGTCATAAGTAGTAACTTTCATGCCAAAAGCCGCCGCACGAACTGCCACGCGTGAGCCGATGTTACCAAAGCCGATGACGCCTAGTTTTTTGCCAAAAAGCTCGTTGCCGTAATGCTTTTCACGTTTCCAAACTTTGTCTTGTGTGAGGTCGTTTACGGCAAAGACAAATTTGCGTGCGCTGTTTAGCAAGTGGCAAAGGGTCATCTCGACAGCGGCTATAGTGTTAGCAGTCGGGACGTTCATGACGATGATGCCCTTTTTGCTGCAGTAGTCTATGTCTACGTTGTCTACGCCTACGCCCGCACGCACAAGTGCTTTTAGGTTTGTGCAAGCATCTATGAAAGTCGCATCGCAGTCGGTTGAGCTTCTTGTGATGGCTACATCTGCCTCGCCGACTAGCTTTAAAAGCTCATCTTTTGGCACTTTTACCGCGTCTATGACGTTTAGGTCTTTTTGTGCTCGTAATAATTCAAAGCCTATCTCGTGAATCGCATCGCATACAATAATAGTTTTCATTTGATTTCCTTTTTTGCAATGAATTTGGTAGTCTTATGGGCGTTTTAGCCCAAATTTGTAAAATATCGATAAAAAGCTGTAGGGCATATCTAAAAATTCGCTTTTGTCTAAATTTGACTTCTTCCGCCCTCGCCAGACAGGGGATTCTTCGGGTAGCTTTGCCACCTTCAGAATGACGGCGGTAACGGAAAACGGAGTGCGGAAAACAAAAAAACGGAATTTAAAAAATTCGCTTTTTCGTGAATTTGTTTATCAATTCACGAGAATCGCAAATTTCCGCACTCTGCATTCTGCAATCCGTACGTAAAAAGCTAGCGCTTTTTTATAG
>DCIZ01000150.1:23704-25751 GCA_002317305.1 Campylobacter sp. UBA1713 | reverse complement strand
GAAAAACGGTGGCGGGACGGTGGACAGGGGCTTTCGCCCCTGCGACCCCGTTCGGAATGCGGAGTGCGGAAAATAGAAAACGGAATTTGTGAAAATTCGCTTTTCGTGAATTTGACGATTCTGTAGAATCGCAGAATCCGCACTTCGCACTCCGAACGCACTCCGTCACCTACGACTTAAAATTTTTTCTGAAAAAAATCCCCAAAAACATTGCTCTCTTTTGAGTTCTCTTGTCTGTTAAAGTCGTTTAGCGAGTCGCGTCTTGCCTGTCTCTCTCGTCTTCTCACGCTTAGGCGAATTCTGCCACGCTCAAGGTCTATGAAAACGATGGTGCTCTCTATCTCGTCGCCCACTTTTAGCTCGCCGCCCTCTTCACTTAGGTCTTCTGTTCGAATCAAGCCATCTACGCCATTTTCCAAATTTACAAAGACACCAAAGCTTTGAATGTCGCGAATTTTACCTTTTACTAGCTCGCCTGCGCTGTGGTTTTTCGCATAGCGTGCCACTGGTCCATCTGTAAGCTCTTTTTTGCTAAGCGAAATTTTACCATTTGCCTCGTCTATTTTGACGATCTTTACCTCGACTTCATCGCCTATTTTAAAGAGTTCTTTGCACTTGCCGCCACGCTCCCAGCTAACGTCTTCGTTGTGTAACAAGCCATCGATGCCGCCAATAGAGACAAACGCACCGAAGTCAGTTAGACTAACGACACTTCCTGTTACGACATCGCCTACTTTAAATTTGTTTTTGAAGTTTTCAAATGGTTTTGGGAGAAGATTTTTTAGGCTAACGCGCAAGCGGTGTTTTTCGTGGTTTATCTCTATAACCTCAACGTCTATCTCGTCGCCCTCTTTTATGTATTTGTGTGGGTCTTTTACGTTTTTGTCCCAAGAGATCTCGCTAATGTGCAAAAAGCCCTCGACATCGTTTCCTAGATCTACAAAAGCGCCATACTCTTCTACATTGCTAACTGTAACTTTGATGGTGTCGCCGACTTCTAGATTCTCCTCGACTTCGCCCCATGGATCGCTCAAAGTAGCTTTAATAGATAGTGAGAGTTGTTTTTTCTCCTCGTCAAAACGAATGATCTTTACGTCTACTTTTTCGCCCTCTTTGTAAAGCGTAGAAGGATTTACTGGTCCTCTGTGGCTAATCTCACTATAATGAACCAAGCCGTCCACACCGCCAACGTCTACAAACATGCCGTAGCTTGTGATTTTGCGGATAGTTCCTGTGATGACCTCTGTGTTGTTTTTGACTGCATCTAACAAAGCCGCCTTTTTCTCTCGCTCTGCCTCTAAAATTTTGCGTCTTGACGCGATGATGACCTGCTCCTCTTTGTTTACCTTTACCACTTTTACCTGCAAAGTTTTGTTAAGTGCTTGTCTAGCGTCTCTGTAACCACACTGCTTGCTCGGCATGAAAAACTCAACGCCGTTTTTGTCGTAGCCCACAAGTCCGTTGTTTTTTAGCTCAACAAATTTGACTTCAGCTATCGTCTCGGCTTTTGGGTCAAATGCATCAATAAAATCTCTAACTTTTTTTGTCGCTAGTGCTCTTCGGTGAGAGACACGTCCGTTGCCAACAAAAGCAACATCAAGCGAATCGCCCTCACTATACATCAAGCTACCATCTTGGTTTTTAATCTCATCAAGGCTTAACATCAGTTCACTTTTTCTTTTCACATCTACAAACGCATCGCTGTCGCCAACTCTGACTATCGTGCCTTCGCAAACGCTACCACTGCCCTCGTCCTTTACAGACTCCTCAAACATCTCGGCGAAATTCTCTTCGCTCTCTGGAACATTTTTGTTCAACTCTTCCATGTGTGTCCTTTTTAAAAAATAAACAATAACTATAACTAGAAATTGCTTTAACTTTAATAAATTCGAGAAAAAAGCGTTAGCTTTTTACTTATCGGAAAGAGGAAAAACGGAAAACGGAATTTAAAAAATTCGCTTTTTTGTGAATTTGTTTATCAATTCACGAGAATCGCAAATTTCTGCATTCCGCAATCCGTATGTAAAAAGCTAGCGCTTTTTTATAG
>DCIZ01000150.1:17573-23662 GCA_002317305.1 Campylobacter sp. UBA1713 | reverse complement strand
GAAAAACGGTGGCGGGACGGTGGACGGGGGCTTTCGCCCCTGCGACCCCATTCGGAAAACGGAATGCAAAAAACGGAAAACGGAATTTTGTAAACATTCGCTTTTCTTGAATTTGACGATTCTGTAGAATCGCAGTTCTCCGTTCTCCGTTCTCCGCATTCACCGCAAAAACTCCCGCGCCCTCGCCTCAAAGTCCGCACCCACCTTAAACTCCGTGCCATAAACATAACTCTTTTGCGCGTCTTTTACCTTTATGCTAAGCATGTGCGTGCCGTAGCCCTCGTTGTGTGTAGCACGAGCAAGGTTGTAAAGCTTTTCGATGCGATGCGAATCTAACTCGTCTAACAAAAACTCCACCTGCAAATTTGGCAGCTGAGGCAAATTTGCCACGACTTTTTCTGTGCCACCACCAAAACCGCCACTTCGTGAATTTGCGCCGCTACCGCCACCACCAAAACCACCGCCAAAACCGCCACTTTTCGCCACGCCGCCGCCTCGCCTTAAAGTAAAGTCGCCACTCGCTACACGTTCAAATTCGAGAATTTCGTTTATGATGTGCTTTTGTCCGCTCTCGCGCGCTAGCCCGATGCGAAATCCAAAAACACGCTCCTCCCACGCGCCTACATTGCCTAAAAATTCTATAGCCTCGCTAAAGCCCAAAAATTCCACGCCACCACTCTCGTCTATTACGTTTAAAAAGACCATGTCTTTGCCCGCTTTTGACGTCTTAAACTGCGCATTTGTTATGACGCCTACGACCAAAGTTTCGCCACCAGTCGCGTTTAACTCTTTCACGAATCGCCGCTTTGAGCCCAAAGTAGAAAGCACAGAAATTTCGCTTTGGCTCGGCTGCCACTTGCTAGCTCGCACGCTAAACGTGCCATTTTTTACCTCCAAAAGTGAGCCCATGTCAAGCAAACGAAGTTTTACGCTGTCGCCGTCTTTACTTAAATTTAGCTTAAACGCATATGGCTCATTTAGCTCCGTTGGTGTCATTCCCTCGATTCTGCTCATCACCTCAAAGGTCATCGCCTCAAAACTTCCTGCAAAGTCAAGGATCTTCACCACGCCCATCTTTTTGCCACTTTTGGTTAGCTTGCTCTCGCTGCCTTCTATCTTGCCTATGCTTAAAACTTCGCTACCATCTTCACACTCGCTAAATTTGTCGCTTAAAGTGTAGTCTAGCGCCTCTATCTCGCTTTTGTAGTCGTCTAGCGGATGCCCGCTTATGTAAGCGCCCAAAGTCTCCATCTCAAATTTGAGTAGCTCGCGTTTTGAGAATTCGCCACGCACGTCCAAAAGCTCAAGACGCGCCTTTGTCATGTCAGCATCGTCTCCAAAAAGCGAGTCGTCTATGTTGCGTTTTATGTCGCTTACTCGTCTAGCACTTTCAGAAATGTTGTCTATGTTTGCTAGCATCTTTTTTCGGCTCAGCCCAAAGTCGTCAAGCGCGCCGCTTTTTATGAGACTTTCGTAAACTTTTTTGTTTACAGCAAAGCCTTCTGTGCGACTGATGAGATCTTCTAAACTCTCAAATTTGCCACTCTCTTCACGCACCTTTAATATGTTTTCTACCGCCGCTTCGCCTACGCCTTTGATGGCGCTAAAACCGTAAAGAATCGAATTTCCCACTACACCAAAGTCTGCCACAGAGTCGTTTATGCTCGGTCGCTTAAACTCTATGCCTAGCCTCGCCATCTCCTCTACATAAACGCCCACTTTGTCTATGTTTTTGCTCTCCGTGCTCACAAGCGCTGCCATAAATTCAGCTGGATAGTGCGTTTTTAGGTATGCTGTTTGGTAGGTGATCATGGCGTATGCTGCGGCGTGAGATTTGTTAAAGCCGTATTTTGCAAATTCCATTATCTGCTCAAAGAGATGGTCGGCTTTTGCCGCGTCAAAGCCACGTTTTTTTGCGCCGTCCAAATACTCCTGTTTTAGCCGTGCCATCTCGTCTACTTTTTTCTTTCCCATCGCTCGCCTCACCAAGTCAGCACCGCCGAGAGAAAAACCGCCCACCGTCTGAACTAGCTGCATAACTTGCTCCTGATAGACGATGATGCCGTAAGTGGGCTTTAAGATGGGCTCTATCTCTTTAAAAGCAAAAACCATCTCTTTTTTGCCGTGCTTTATGTCTATAAAGTCTGGCAGTAGGTCCATAGGTCCTGGTCGGTAGAGTGCTATCATCGCGATGAGATCTTCAAAACAGTCTGGTTTTAAATTTGCCGCAAGTGCCATCATGCCCGCTGACTCTATTTGGAAGATTCCTAGCGTGTTGCCCGTCTGAATGCTCTCATAAGTCTTCGCATCACAAAAGCCTACCTTCTCCCAGTCTAGCTTCTCTCCGTGCCTTCGTTCTATCTGTTTTAGCGTTTTGTCTATAACGTCAAGAGTTTTCAAACCCAAAAAGTCAAATTTAATGAGATCTACATCTTCTAAAAAATCTTTCGAATATTGCGTAACATAGTCGCCGTTTTTGTCCACAAAGATGGGCGACTTTTTCCAAAGCTCTTCGTTTGAGATGACTACGCCAGCGGCATGCTTGCCCGTGTTTCTGTTTAGCCCTTCTAGCTCGCACGCATAGTTCCACACCTGCTGTGCTAGCGGGTTTGAGGCGACTAGTTCGCGAAGTTTGGGCTCTAGCTCCCAAGCCCCAGGCACCATCTCGTCGCCCGTTTTGCTCTTGTGCTCACGAAGGGTTATGCCTAGCTCGTCCGGAATGAGTTTGTTCATCGCGATGGTATCTTGTAGTGGCATGCCTAGCACTCGCCCGACGTCTAGAATCACCCCCTTTGCTAGCAGTTTGCCAAAAGTCGCCACTTGTGCTACGTTGTCTTTGCCATATTTTTGCGTGACGTATTCTATGACTTCGCCGCGCCGCTCTTGACAAAAGTCCACGTCGATGTCGGGCATGCTGATGCGCTCTGGATTCAAAAAACGCTCGAAAAGCAGGTCATAAGGAATGGGGTCAAGGTCTGTAATGAAAAGCGAATAGCTCACGATGGAGCCCGCCGCACTTCCTCGCCCAGGACCTACTGCGATGCCGTTTTGTTTCGCCCAGTTTATAAAGTCAGCGACTATGAGCATGTAGCCGGGAAATTTCATCTTGTTTATGGTCTCTATCTCACGCTCAAGACGCGCTTTGTAAGCTTCGTGCTTTTCAGTCGGGACGTTTAAAAGGCGTTTTTTTAGCCCAGCGCGTGCGCGGTATTCAAAAAGCACGATGTCGTTTGCGAGGTTGTAACGCTCATTTGGAAAAGGCAAATTTAGCCCAAGGCTTGCAGCTTCCTCTAAACTAAATTTGTAGTTTGGTGGCGTTGGGTTGCCTAAGTTTAGCTCGAGGTTGCACTTCTCTACTATCTCCTGCGTGTTTGAGACTATCTCTGGCAAGTCGGCAAAAATTTCACTCATCTCTTCGGGGCTTTTTGTGTAAAACTGGCTCAAAACTTGCTTTTTGGTCGATTCGTCAAAGTTTTTGTTTGCCGAAATGTAGATGAAGACTTTTTGTGCGTTTGCTGTCTCTTTTTTTAGGTAGTGCGCATCGTTTGTGGCTATTAGCTTTACGCCCGTCTCTTTACTGAGCCTTAAAATTTGGTCGTCTATCTTTCGCTGGTCGCCTAGTCCGTGCCGCATGATCTCTAGGTAGTAGTCCTCGCCAAAAACTTCCTGGTACTCCTTCACCACGCGTTTTGCCGCTTCGTAACCGCCCGCACCACGCTTTAAATTTCGCTCACTCAAATTTAGGTGAAAATTTACCTCGCCCGCTAGACACGCCGCGCTACAAACCAGCCCTTCGCTGTGGCTAAAAAGCTCGTTTTTGTTGATTCGTGGAAAGTAGTAAAAGCCTTTTGTGTATGCCATTGAGCTAAGATACATCAAATTTTCGTAGCCTTTTTGGTTTTTCGCAAAAAGACAGAGGTGAAAACGCTGTTTGCTCTCTTTGTCTGAGATGTCTGGTGCGTTGTGAATGTAAGCTTCCATGCCGATGATGGGCTTTATGCCTTTGCTTTTCATCGTTTTGTAGAAGTCTATAGCACCAAACATGTTTCCGTGGTCTGTGATGGCGCAGCTTTTGATGCCCATTTTGCCGAGTGCTTCGGCTAGTGGTTTTATCTTGTTTGCGCCGTCAAGCATCGAATACTCCGTGTGGAGATGTAGATGTGTAAATTCAATACTACTCATTTTTTATCCTTTTTTTGATTAAATTGGGGTCGCAGGGGCGAAAGCCCTCGTCCTACGCCTCCGCCAAAACTCTCTTTGAGCTTTCAGCGAAAAGAAAGTTTTGGCGGAGGCTACAAAAAAGCGTTAGCTTTTTACCAAAATTCGATATTATAAACTTGTGAGGTAGAGTTAGAAAACAGGTATATTCTAGCATTTGTTGACTGAATTTTAATAGAAACAAGACTGCAAAAGCTAGCTATTAAATTTAAGTTAAATTAAATTTTAAGCCTCCTTTTGATATTTTACAATTTAAATATAAGTGAAATCAAGGAGTTTTCATGAAACTAGTAAATACACGAAACACAAACCAAAGCGTGGAATTTAGCGAAGCCATCTTAAGCCCCATGGGCGAAAACGGCGGGCTTTTTGCGCCACTAAATTTACCGCTTTTGGACGAGAGTTTTTGGCAAGACGCCTCCACGCTCACCTACAAAAAATTCGCACTAAAGATTATTGAAAAATTCGAATTTGACACCCCTTTAAGCATTTTTGAAAACGCACTCGAAGTCTATGACGAATTTGACGAAGGCGAGGCTACTCACATAGTCAAACAAAACGACCGCCTCTACATAAACGAGCTTTGGCACGGCAAAACCCGCGCCTTTAAAGACATGGCGCTTGCTCCTTTTGCAAAAGTAGTCGCCCAGCTAGCCGAACAAAAAAAAGAGCGTTATCTAGTCATCTGTGCCACAAGTGGCGACACGGGACCAGCCACTCTTAGCGCTTTTGGTGGCGTAAAAAACACAAAAGTCTTCTGTCTCTACCCTGCGGGCAAAACGAGCGAAGTCCAAAGACTTCAGATGGTAACAGCGGCGGGCAAAAATGTAAAAAGTCTTGGCATCGTGGGCAACTTTGACGACGCACAACGCGAGCTAAAAACGCTCCTTTCTAGCAAAGAATTTGCCACCAAACTAGCCAAATTTGGCTACAAGCTAAACGCAGCAAATTCAGTAAATTTTGGGCGAATTTTGTTTCAGATTCTCTACCACGCGTGGGCGAGCGTAAAGCTAGGACGCGTAGATATCATCGTCCCGAGTGGAAATTTTGGCGACGCTTTGGGCGCATTTTACGCCAAAAAAATGGGTGCAAACATAGACAAGATCTTCATCGCTTCAAACGCAAACAACGTTCTCACTGACTTCTTCAAAAACGGCATCTACGACGTTAGGAATCGCAAGCTAAAACTCACCATGAGTCCAGCGATGGACATTTTAGTTAGTTCAAACATAGAGCGACTTTTGTTTGGGCTTTTTGGTGACAAACGCACAGCAGAGCTTATGGCAAATTTAAAACAAGAGAAATTTTACGAGCTCACAGACGAGGAAAAAGCGGTGCTAAAAGAGACGTTTGAGGCGGACTTTTGCGATGACGACGAGTGCGCAGAAGCCATCAAAAAAACCGCAAATTCAGGCAGGCTAATAGACCCACACACCGCCACTTGTTTTAAGATGGTTTCACGAGCGCAAAACACTTGTGTCATAACCTCTACAGCGCACTGGGTCAAATTTACGCCGAGCATGGTAAAAGCCATAAAAGATAGCGGTTGCGAGGACGAATTTAGCCAGATGCACGCACTTTCGCATGAGTTTGGCGAACGTTTGCCAAAGCAGATAACAGACCTTTTTGAGGCAGATTTGCTACACGAAGATGTGGTGGAAGTCTCACAAGTGGAGGAGAAAATTTTGAATTTTGTAAAATAGTCGTAGGCAAAATGGGGTCGCAGAGGCTTTAGGGCATCTCTAAAAACCAGTTTGGCTTGATTTTTTACAGGAAACATCGGCTAACGCCGAGCGCTTCGCTTGTTTTAGAGCGTTTTTAGTGAATTTTTGTTTTAAAATGAGGAGAATACTGTCGTATTTGACGAATTT
>DCIZ01000150.1:17377-17546 GCA_002317305.1 Campylobacter sp. UBA1713 | reverse complement strand
AAAAAAGCGCAAACGAAGTTCCTTGAAAAACGAACAAAAAAGCAAGCCACCCAAATTTATTAAATGGTTTTTTAGAGGTGCCCTTTATCTGTTCGCTTTGCCATCTGTGTGTATTTTGAGTAAAAAGGGGTCGCAGGGGCGAAAGCCCCGCCCACCGTCCCGCCGCCGT
>DCIZ01000150.1:10140-17356 GCA_002317305.1 Campylobacter sp. UBA1713 | reverse complement strand
GAAAAAGAAAACGGCGGCGGGACTAGAAAAAAGCGTTAGCTTTTTAACAAAATTTAAATTTTGGTCTATAATTTAAGGTATAAAAATGTTTGGAATGATGAAAAAAATAGTAAGAAAAGAGCGTGTTACAAAAGAGACACAAATTTCTTTGGAGATAAATTTGCGTAGCGAAGGCGAGAGCAAAGTCGAAACGGGCGTGGGTTTTTTTGACCACATGCTAACGGCTTTTGCAAAACACTCTGGCATCGACTTAACGCTTTCTTGTGATGGCGACCTTCAAGTAGACAGCCACCACACAGTCGAGGACTGCGGAATCGTGCTAGGACAAGCACTTCATGAAGCGGTCTTTCCACTCTCAAATGTCGAGCGCTACGGCAACGCGGTAGTAGTGATGGACGAGGCGGCTTTTTCGTGCGACCTTGACCTAAGCAACCGCGCTTTTTTGGTTTTTGAGAGCACGCTGGGCGGGAAAATAGGCGACTTTGATGCGGAGCTTGTGGAGGAGTTTTTTAGGGCAGTGGCGTTCAATGCGGGCTTTACTGTGCATTTGGTGGAGCTACGTGGCAAAAATTCGCACCACAAAGCCGAAGCGGCGTTTAAGGCGTTTGCGGTGGCACTTCGGCGGGCGCTGGCGTTTCGTGATAGCGGTGGTGCGCCGAGCACAAAAGGGACGCTTTGATGTTTTGTAGTGCAAAGTGCGTTCGGAAAACGGAGTGCGGAAAACGGAAAACTGAATTTGACAAATTCGCTTTTGCGTGAATTTGACTTTTTACGCACTCGCACTCGCACTCGCCGGGCGGGATTCTTTGGCGGGCTTTGCCACGCCTTGCGAATGACGGCGAATGACGGCGTTGCGTTTTTACTTTTTTGACACTCGCAAATTTAAGCACATTTTTTAACCTCTTAAAATAATTTTCTTATTTAAGTCTTGTTTAAGAAAACTTTTTAACCCATTTAATTTTCTTATAAGAAAAATTTCATTATAATCTCGCCGAAATTCAAATTCAAGGAGACAACATGTCAGCTTACGTAAATTCGGTTTTAGAAAACATAAAGGCACAAAACGGCGCAAATAGCGTCTTTTTGCAGGCAGCTACGGAAATTTTGCACTCACTTTCGCCACTTTTAGACAAAGAGAGCAAATACCAAAAACATCGCATCTTAGAGCAGATAGTCATTCCAGAAAGAACTTACGCTTTTCGTGTAACATACACAAACGACAAGGGCGAAGCGTGCGTAAACAACGGCTACCGCATCGAATTTAACTCTGCCATCGGACCTTACAAAGGCGGACTACGACTTCACCCGAGTGTAAATTTGGACATTTTGAAATTTCTAGGCTTTGAGCAAATTTTCAAAAACTCGCTCACTGGACTGGCGATGGGCGGCGCAAAAGGCGGTAGCGACTTTGACCCAAAAGGCAAAAGCGATGCAGAGATCATGCGATTCTGTCAAGCCTTCATGCTAGAACTTCACAAATTTATAGGAGACGTAAAAGACGTTCCAGCGGGCGACATCGGCACGGGCGGACGTGAGATAGGCTACATGTTTGGTGCTTACAAAAAACTTACACAGCGTTTTGACGGCTGCCTAACGGGCAAAGGGCTAAACTGGGGTGGAAGTTTGGCACGAACAGAAGCGACTGGTTACGGCTCGGTTTATTTTGCAAACGAGATGCTAAAAAAAGCGGGCAACTCGCTAGAAGGCAAAAAGGCAGCAGTTAGTGGCTCGGGCAACGTGGCTATATACACATGTGAAAAACTCTACGCTTTTGGCGCAAAACCAGTAACTGTTAGCGACTCTAGCGGCTTTGTTTATGACAGTGAAGGCATAGATGTAGCACTACTAAAAGAGATAAAAGAAGTTCGTCGTGAGCGTTTGAGTGCTTACGCTTCTGCTCGCCCAAGTGCCAAATTTACGCCTGTTAGCGACTACCCAGCAGGACAAAATGGCGTGTGGAGCGTGCCAGTGGAGCTTGCTTTCCCAAGCGCTACACAAAATGAGCTAAATTTGGCAGATGCACAAACTTTGCACAAAAATGGCTGTTTGCTTGTGTGCGAGGGCGCGAACATGCCTAGCACTTTGGAGGCTATAGACTTCATGCTGGCTAACGGCGTGCTTTTTGGACCAGCAAAAGCGGCAAATGCAGGCGGCGTGGCGACAAGCGGGCTTGAGATGGCACAAAATGCGAGCATGACGGCGTGGAGCTTTGAGGAGGTAGACGCTAAACTTCACAACATCATGATAAACATTTTCAACAACGCTTACGAGACTTCTGTGGAGTTTGGCAAAGCAGGAAATTTGGTTTTGGGGGCAAACATCGCAGGCTTTAGAAAAGTGGCAAACGCGATGATAGACCAGGGTTATATTTAGTAGATTTTGTAAAGCGAGGCGTGGAATTTAAATTTTAAATTTATTTTAAATTTGAGAATTTTACGCTTTGCTTTTTGTTTTTTTGTTTTGTGGTTTTATGGTTTTGTGAGATTTGCAGAGCCACCCCCGCGAGATCAGCGTTTAGTAAATTTGCATTAAGGTAGAGTTAAGCAGGAGTTGGCTAAAATTAGTATCAGGAATGTAAAGCTAGCCTTAAATTAGCCAAAAAGCTTAATTAAGGCTTCTACTAGTTGTAAGACCAAGACCGTTATTTCTAACGCTGTTATCAAACCTTTCATAGTTTTTCACCGCACTTTCTCTAAACACCAAGCATTTAACTAATTTACTTCATGCGTTAGGCGTATTTTATCGTTTTTTGCTTAAATTTAAGTGAATTTTTGTGAGATTTGCAAAGTCACATATCTACTTCTTAAAGATATCGCTATGTCTCCCCGTATCAACCAAAGTAAGAACCAAAATATCTCTTTTTACCTTATCATCATACTCTTTTAAATATAGCAAAAGCCAGTCAGGCTGAATATGGCACTCCCAAATTCCCTTAAAATTTCCCACAAGCTCATGATTATGATTCTTCTCTTCAAGAGGCTCATCTTTCATTAGCTTGTTTACAATATTTTCGAGGAGAGAGATATCCAGCCCGCGTTTTTTTGCCAATTTAAAACTTGCTTTAAATTGAGAAGTTTTCTTTAAAATGCATTCCACTATTCACAATCCTCAAAAAGTTCTTTTGCACTTGAGTAAGATTTTGAGGACGCATCTTTGCTGATTTTTCTTGCTTCATCGATCGCAGACAAAGTTTTTTCTGAAAAATTATACTGCGGCAAAACGATGTCAAAAGGAATTTTCTGTTGGTTAATGGCTTGACGCAAAAAAAGACAAATCGCCGTTTCGATGTCCAAACCCAATGAATTAAACAGTGTTTCTGCATCTTGTTTTGTATCTACATCTACTATTGTTTGTAAAACAGCTGTAGCCATAAAAATCCTTTATATATTATTCTTTAAAAAACCGAACTAAACTGATTTTTGTGTAATATAAATTTTATCGTTTTTTGCTTAAATTTAAGTGAATTTTTGTGAGATTTTGCAGAGCCGCCCCGCGAGCTCAGCGTTTAGTAAATTTGCATTAAGGTAGAGTTAAGCAGGAGTTGGCTAAAATTTGTGATAGGAAATTTAGGTATAGTTTTGATCTAGCCCAAAAGCTTTATCAAAACTTCTACTAGTTGTAAGACCAAGACCGTTATCTCTAACGCTGTTATCAAACCTTTCATAGTTTTTCACCGCACTTTCTCTAAACACCAAGCATTTTTTCGTAAATTCAAAATTTGCATGAATTTAACGAATTTTTAAATTTGCTTTAAGCAAATAGTAGATAAAATCTTTTTTGGCTAAGGGCTAGTTAAAACAGTGCTTAGGGCGTCAGGAGAAAGAGTGGGCTTGACATCTGTGGAAGAGTTGAAATGCGTATTAGAGATAATAGTATTAGGCTTGAAAATAGTTGTTTTGTTGCGAATACTCTTAAAAAAGTAAAGTAGCAACAAAACCCAACATAAATATCCTTGTTAGCGATTCTAGCGAATTCTCACTTAACCTTACCTTATGCTGATCTTACTTGACGCCATGCACAAATGAGGAACGCTGGTGTTGCTTTTGCTGGGCGCTTAACCGCTCGGCAAATTCTGTTGTAAAATTCGCTTTTACGCAAATTCTCACGCTTCTTCGCTAGTAGATTCTTCGGGCAACTTTCGCCACCCTAAGAATAACGGCAAATTTCCGCAATCTACACTCTGTGTTCTACGCTCTACATTCTGAAGTCTGAACGCACCACAAATTTACATCAAATAAACCACAGGCACGATGGTCGGGTATTTTTTAAATTTCCTAAACACATGTTTTCTCACCGTTTGTCGAATTTGGCTCTCCAAAACGCGTTGGTCGTTTAGAATTTCCTTTTTCACGTTGTTTAAAAACTGCTCCAAAACCGCTTCTAGGTCTTTTGCAAGCGTGCTGTTTTGCCGCACAGATACGACGCCATGGCTAATGACGCGGTTTTTTATGATCTTTTTAGCCGACTTGTCTATTTGGCTAACGATGGTTATGACGCCCGCCTCAGCTAGCTGCTGCCTGTCGATGACTACTTCGTTTTCTATCTGCTTGTTTATCTGGTTGTCTATGAAAACCTTGCCCGTTTTTACCGTCTTTACACGTTTTATGCTTTTGCCACACACTTCGACTTGGTCGCCATCGTTCATCAGCAAGATGTTTTTCTCCTCCACGCCGCACTCTATGCCCGTCTCTTTGTGCTTTGCTATGTGGTTAAATTCGCCATGAACTGGCAAAAAATACTTCGGTTTTACCAGTCGAAGCATTAGCTTTTGCTCCTCTATAGACGCATGTCCGCTTACGTGAATTTCGCTAAAATCCTGATAAGCCACCTTCGCGCCGCTTTTTAGCAAAAAGTTTAGCACCGCCGAAACGCTCGCCTCGTTGCCCGGAATCGCCTTTGAGCTGATGATGATCTGGTCTGACGGCTTTATCTTT
Organism: Campylobacter sp. UBA1713; assembly: GCA_002317305.1. Taxonomy (GTDB): domain Bacteria; phylum Campylobacterota; class Campylobacteria; order Campylobacterales; family Campylobacteraceae; genus Campylobacter. The sequence goes on along the minus strand of DCIZ01000150.1, from coordinate 12,422 downwards.
ATGTATTTGTGCTCGTCTGTCGCCATTCTGTAAAGCGCGCTCATCGTTTCGCCTTGCGAACCAGTGGTGATGATGAGCACTTGGTCGTCTGGGTAGCGGCTCACTTGGTCGGCGTCTATGAAAATGCTCTTTGGCAAATTTACGTAGCCCAACTCCATCGCTGTCCACAAATTTTTCTCCATGCTCCGCCCGATGATGCAAATTTTTCTGTTATAAGCCAGCCCACGCTCTATGGCTTGAAAAACGCGGTGAATGTTTGAGCTAAACGTGCTCATGATGACTCGCCCGCTAGCTTTGCTAAAGATGGCGTCAAAGGTCTTTCCCACGCTACTTTCACTCTTTGTAACGCCCTCTCTGTGGCTGTTTGTCGAGTCGCTCATGAGACACAAAACGCCCTCGTCGCCGTAGTGTGCTAGCCTGTTTAGGTCTGTCGGATAGCCGTCTATAGGCGTGTGGTCTATCTTAAAGTCGCCCGTGTGAATGATGGTGCCAGCATCTGTAATGATGGCAAGCGCTGAGGCGTCTATGATGGAGTGCGTTATGTGGATGAATTCTATGGTAAAGTCGCCTATCTCATAAAGCCGTCTCTTCTCCACTGGACGAAAATATTTTCTCTCCTCTTTTAGCCCGTGTTCGTCAAATTTGTTGCTTATCATGCCCAGCGAAAGTGGCGAAGCGTAGATGGGAAATTTGAATTCTTTGAAAAAATACGGCATCGCGCCTATGTGGTCTTCGTGTGCGTGCGTTATGACAACGGCACGAATTTTATCTTTTATCTTTCTAATGTAGTCAAAGTCTGGCACCAAAATGTCCACGCCTAGCATGCTGTCTTCTGGAAAACTCATGCCCACGTCTACGATGATGGCGTCCTCTTCTGTCTCAAAAACGGTCATATTTCCGCCTATTTCGCCCATGCCACCTAGCGGCGTGATGCGAACTCTGTTTGCACTGCTGTCAAAATTTTTTAGCGGGTGAAGTCTTTCGTCGTGAATTTCCAAATTTGCTTTTAGCACGCTTTTCATGTCTAGCTGCCACTCTTCGTTGCCGTCAAGCCTTACGACTTTTGTCTTTTTTTTCTTGCGTTTTTTCTTTGGTGTTTCGGTTTCGGTGTCAGCTTCGTTTTGCGGCTGGTTTTGCGGCTGTTGCTGCACGGCGTTTCTCTCTTTTTGGCGTTTTTTTTGCTTTTTTGATGCGTTTTGTGAATTTTGCGAATTTGTTGCGTTTGTAGTATCTTCGCCGCTTGTTGCCGCTTGTGCCTTTTGTAAATTTGCTTTGTGTCTTTTTGCACGTTTTTTTCTGTTGCTTTCGCCATTTTCTAGTGGCGTTACATCTGCCTCGTTGTAAATTTCGTCCATAAATTTCCTTTCTTTAAAAGAGTCCTAAATGCTCTTAAATAGTTCTAAATACAGAGAAACGCTGACTTCATGCGGACGGGCAAGCGGTGAGATGTTGGAGTGAGTTTTGAGTCCTAAATTTTTTAGCAAAGTTTTTCGTGGCGCACAAAAAGCACGCTTTAAAAATTCGCAAAACGCCGTATAGTTTAAATTTGGGCGCTCTTTTTTGGTAAGTTTCATGACTGCAGATGTTACTTTTGGTGCGGGGTCAAAAGAGGCGGCTTCTACGTCAAAAAGTAGCTCGCAACCGCCAAAAATTTCAGCCAAAACGCTAAGGGCGCAAAATTCACGCGTGCCACTTTTTGCGCAAAATTTCAAAGCGACCTCTTTTTGAACCATGACCAAAAAACCATCGCACGCTTCGTCTTTTAGCGCGCGTAAGATAATGTGTGTCGCAACGTAGTAAGGCAAATTTGCCACCAAAAAATATTTCGTGCGACTTAGTTCGTGCCAAATTTGCAGCACATCTGCATTTGTCAAAGTGAGCTGTCCGTTCGCTATCTCGCGACCAAATTTCTCTTTTAAAAAAACAAAAAGCTCACTGTCTATCTCAAAACAATCCACCCTTGCATCTGTCTGCAAAAGCTTCTTCGTTAGATCTCCTAAGCCACCCCCAACTTCAACGATTCGCTCTAAACCTGTGGGGATCGATAAGAAAATCTTCTCTTTAACAACTTCGTCAATCAAAAAATTCTGCCCGAATTTTTTCTTCGCTTTTACCTTTTCCATAACCGCCGATTCTATCAAAAAAGCCTTAAATGAAGTTAAAGGCAAATTTGACTTCTCTGATATCTAGCGTATTGATAGCAAAAATTTTGGCAAAGCAAATTTTAGTAAAAAACTAACGCTTTTTTGTAGTCTCGCCGCCGTTTTTCTTTTCGATAAATC
>DCIZ01000150.1:3548-10131 GCA_002317305.1 Campylobacter sp. UBA1713 | reverse complement strand
TCTCAAAGAAAAACGGCGGCGAGACAGGCGGGTGGGGGCGTTGCCCCTGCGACCCCTTTTTCTTCGCTTACGAGTGGTAAAATGTAGCACAAATTCCATGTCCACAGGCTGAAAAATTTGGCGTAAAATTTTAAACAAAAACAAAACGAATGAGTGGAAAAAATTCGCTATTTTAGTGTAAAAAACAAAATTTCGCAAAAACAAAGCGAAAATTTTCCCCTTTTTAAAGAATCCAAAGAAAAAATTTTATCATTTAAAACGTTTTAAAAAATAGACCAAAAACCCTCGCAAACACACGCCACACCGCACTTTGACGGCATTTTACAAAAAACAAATTTAAAACAAAACTTAAAAAGTCTTATTCTTGTTTTACAAATATTTAACTTTTTGTGATACAATCACATTTCGAAATATCAAAATTTAAACAAAGGATTTGACATGATCAACAGATTTATTGAGATCATCAAGCGAGAGTGCGGCGGCAGTGTCCAAAGCTGGTATGCAAAAATTCGTGGCGCAAGAAAAATAGCGCTAAAAGATGCGCTTCTACTTCAAGAGCGTTTGGGCTTGCCTATAGACTTTTGGGGCGACCAAGAGAAAGTTTTGGACTGGTACAGAGAGAGAAGTCAAGACATCGTCCAAAAACAACGCTCAAGCGTAGTTAGAACAGAGGTCAAAAAGACTGAATTTGACATTAGCATCGAGGAGTCTTTTGAGGTGTTTGACAAAGCTAGATGGATCGTTTGTAGCTGTCCACGCATCGGTGCTGGCACATTTAGCGTTCCGCTAAATTTTGTTAGAGACGGAAACGTTCTTTACATTCAAGGCGATCGCACAGGCACAAAAGCGGAGCTTTTCAAAGATACAAACGAAGTCGAAGTCGTGGTGGTGGGCGAATACGGCGAGTTTGAGCTAAACAAAGACGAGATAGCAAGCTTTGACAAAAGCAACTTTGTCAGTGGCATCTTTGCGACAAACTACACAAGCGTCATCGCACGAACACGCGTGTTTTCTATACGAAACGAAGCGGAAAAAAAGGCGACTTTGCGAAAACTTTGCGAAAAATATCGACCAAACGCTTTGGAGAAATTCGAAGAGATCGTTGAGTTTGAGATGCTTAAAAAGACCTATGTCTATGAGCTAAAGATCGACCAAATCAGCGGACGAAGAGTTAAGATAAAATAATTTAAGGCAAAGTTGGCTTCTAACGGCTTTTAGCCACGAAGAATCCTTATAATTTTGGTAGCAAAAATTCGCCAAATTTAAATTTGACGTTTTTACGCATCTGAAATTTAAGGATTCGCTCAAAACTCGTAAAATTCCGTTTCTGCTTTCCGTTTTCAGTTTTCCGTAACATCTCACATCTTACACAAATTTAACTTTTGGAGAATTCATGATTTTAGATATTTTTAGAGAAATTTGCGCCCGTCCGCACGAGAGTTTCAAAACAGATGAACTTCGAATTTGGCTAGAAAATGAGCTAAAAAAGTGCGATTTTATGGTAAAAAGCGATGAATTTGGCAACATTTACGCCATCAAAGGCGAGCCAAAAATTTGCCTTCAAGCGCACTACGACATGGTAAAAGTCGGCTCAAACGAACGCATAGAAATTTTAACCACAAAAAACGAAAAAGGCGAATTTTGGAGTGCAAAAGACTCCTCGCTTGGTGCTGACAACGGCGTGGGCGTCGCCATCGCACTCTACTACGCACGCACGCAAAACGCACTAGAAATTTTGCTCACAAACAACGAAGAAGTGGGGCTTTTGGGCGCTACAAATTTCGCTGGCTATCTCATCTCGCCACGCCTGCTAAACCTCGACACCGAAGATGAACACGAGATCATAAACGGCTGCGCTGGAGACGTAAAAGTCAAATTTGAAAAAGAGCCCACGCTAACCAAAGTGAGTGGCAAATTTAAGGCACTTAGCCTAAAAGGACTTCGTGGCGGACACAGCGGAATCGAGATAGCAAAAAACATCCCAAACGCCATCAGCGAGCTAGCCAAATTTGTCAAAGCACGAAAAGGACGACTGGCGTTTTTCAAAGGTGGCGAACGCATAAATTCCATCCCCGCAAACGCCGAATGTTTGGCTTTTTTTGAGAAACCTTTTGTAAATTTTAGCGACTTTGTGGGCGACTTTGCGCTGGCTGAAAAGCTAGAAGTGAGCGAAGTTGTGGGCGAATTTGGGGTAGAAAACGGCGAAATTTTGCGATTTTTGAGCGGTTTTAAAAGTGGCGTTTATGAGAGCGAAAACGGCGAAACTGTGGGCGAAAATGCAGATGTAAGGACAAGTGTAAATTTGAGTTTGGTCGAATTTTCGCACGGCAAATTTTGTGCTGAAGTTTTTGCTAGAAGTTGCGACAACGCGGCGTTAAAAAGGGTTTGTAACGAATTTTGCAAAAACGAAAAGTTTTATGTTCATGTGGGCGAATTTAGCCCCGCGTGGAAGCCAGTCAAAAGCGAATTTTGCGACATTGTCGCTGAAGCGTTCAAAAAAAATCGCATTTTCGCGAAAGTCAAACACATTCACGCAGGGCTAGAATGCGGCGTTTTGAGCGCAAACCAAAAGCGGCTTTTTGGGCGCGATGTGAGCGCCGTTTCTGTAGGTCCAAACATAACCTCGCCGCACAGCACGAGCGAGAGGCTAGATGTGGAGTCAGCTAGGCGAATTTGTGCGGTAGTAAAGACGATTCTAGATTCTGTAAATTCATTGGCGTGATGGTTTTGCGTTTTTTTGAATTTTGCGTAAATTTGGCGAGAATTAAGCATTATGAGAATTTGACTTTTCCGCATCTTTAACGAAAAAATAAATTTTATAAATGAGAAAAGAAAATTCCTGCATTTAACTTTAAATTTAAATAAATTTCGCTAGAATCCACACTTTAATCTTATCTAAAAGGAAAGAGAATGTCTGTTGAAAAAGGGAGACGAGATTTTATCGGGCTGGCGTTCGGTGGCGTGGCTGCTGTTGGTGCTGGCATTGCACTCGTTGGCGTCAAAAAGACGTGGGACCCACTTCCGAGCGTTAGAGCGGCTGGCTTTACAACTGTCGATCTAAGTCCGATGAAAGATGGCGAAATTCGTCAAGTTGAGTGGCGTAAAAAGCCTATATTTATCATCAAAAAAAGTGCCGACATGAAGGCTAGTCCAAAGCGCGACATAGAAGTCGGCGGTGGAAAATACATCGTAGTCATCGGGCTTTGCACGCACTTAGGTTGCATTCCATCTTACAAGGCTGCTGAACGTGAATTTGTCTGTGCTTGCCACGGCGGGCGTTTTGATGCAAATGGGCTAAACACTTACGGACCGCCACCATCGCCGCTTACCATTCCGCCGTTTAAAATAGACGGAACAAAGCTAGTTTTGGGCGAAGAGGGCGAAGAATACAAAAAACTTCAGCAAAAAGCGTAAGGAGATTTAGATGAGCAACATTACAAAAGCTAAAGGCGTTGGCGACTGGCTAGAGCAACGCTTGGCGGTTAGTAAGCTATGGAAAGTTTTGGCGGGCGAGTATTGGATTCCAAAAAACATAAATTTTTTGTGGGCGATGGGAGTCATCTTGCTTACACTGTTTTTGACACTGTTTATAACAGGACTTCTACTTTTGATGTATTATAAACCTGACACTTTGCTTGCGTTTGACAGCGTAAACAAAACCATCATGCAAGAGGTAGAATACGGCTGGCTTTGGAGGCACTTGCACGCGGTTTGTGCGTCTGTGGTCTTTTTGATTCTCTACATTCACGCATTTGTCGGCATCTACTACGGCTCTTACAAAAAAGGTCGCGAGATGATCTGGATCAGCGGAATGTTACTTTTTCTCATTTTTAGCGCTGAGGCGTTTAGCGGTTATATGCTTCCTTGGGGGCAGATGAGCTACTGGGCGGCGCAAGTCATTACACAGCTTTTTGGTGCGATTCCTCTCATCGGTGGCGACTTGGTCGAGTGGATTCGTGGCGACTACGCGGTGAGCGACTCGACTTTGACACGCTTTTTTATGCTTCACGTCTGCTTGCTTCCTGTCGTGATTCTAGCTATGATAGCCGTTCACTTCTACACACTTCGAATTCCACACGTAAACAACATGGATGGCGAGGAGATAGACTTTGAAGTAGAGTCGGCAAAATATTTAGGCGGCGACAAGAGAAACGCAAAAGTTATCGCATTTTTCCCTGACTTTTTGAGTAAAGACTTTTTGTATGTCTCTTTGTTTATGATTTTTGTCGTATTTTTGGCGTGCTACAACTACACGTTTGCGATGGACCCTATTAACTTTGACCCAGCAAATTCAGCAAAAACGCCTGCTCACATATATCCAGAGTGGTATTTTTTGTGGCAATACGAAATTTTGCGTGGCTTCTTCTTTGATGTAGGACCTATAAGTGCTGCGTCTATTGGACAGCTTGCGTTTGCATTTTCTGGCGTTAGTCTCATCTTTATGCCGTGGTTTGACAGAAACAGCGTAGTCGCACCAGCACACAAACGTGGCGCGTTTTTTGTCTGGTTTTGGGTGCTCATTATAGACCTCATCGCGCTTACCATTGTCGGCAAACTACCGCTAAACATGACAACTCAGGTTATCGGCTTTATTTTTTCAATACTTTACATCGCTCTTGTGGTCGTGATTCTTCCTATTATCACCATTAAAGAGAGAAAGGCTATGAAATGAGAGAATTTAAAATATTTTTTATCGTTTTGGTGCTTGTCGGCATTACTTACTGGGGCATCGAGCCTTTTGCGCACTCACAGCTAAATCCAGCAGTAGAACCTGCAAATTTTGAATTTGGCAAAGAAAAAGGCGAGCTTTGGGACGAAGTGAGAAAGATAGACTTTGCAAAAGGCGACGCGGCACGTGGTGCTGAATTTGCCGAAAGCTGTAAAGGTTGCCACAGCATAAAAGCAGCGGGGCACGACACAGGCATGAGCGCAAAAGACGCTAGCGAAGCCTACGGCGTAACACCACCAGATCTTAGCGATGCTGGACGTTTGTATGATGAGAAATTCCTAGCAGCACTCATTAAAAACCCTGCTGTTGCGCTAAAAGTTTCACACAAATACAACGACGAAAACCCGCACCCTATGAGTCCTTACGCGGCGATGGGCGAAAATGAAGCGGGCGAGATAGCTGACATCGTGGCGTTTTTGAAAAGCATCGCACCTGAGAAGTTAAGCGACAAAGAGGCGTTTTTAAGCGCGTGTTCGCGTTGCCACGACGTCAAATATGACAACGTCTTTGTAGAGGGCAACAAACAAAGCTTGGCGGGCTATCTTGGCATGGTTGCTCCTGACTTGTCTATGTACATCCGCTCACGCTCACAACAGCACCTTCGCGACTTTATAAACGACCCGCAAAAGCTTTTGCCAGGCACAGCGATGCCTCGCGTGGGCTTAAAGCAAGATACACAAGCACAAGTTGTGGCTTATTTGGAAAAAGTGGGCGACCCGAAAAAAGATGAGCGAAATGCGCTTGGCTGGAAAGTGATGCTTTACTTCTTGATTCTTAGCGGCTTTGCGCTTGCGTGGAAGACGAAAATTTGGAGCAAACTACACTAAACTAAATTTTTGACGCTTTTGGCGGTTTTTTAAATTTAGTGTAAGGTTTTGACGCGGTCGCGGGAGTTTCTCTCTCGTCCGCGTCTTTTTTGCGTTTTTTATGCTTTTTTAACTAACAAATTTACACTTATAAAAAATTCACAAATTCTTATAAAAAACAAATTTATAAACATTTAAAGAGTTGCTTTTTTGGTTTTTGTCCACAAAGTTCAATTTAAACTAACATTCGCTATAATTTGCACATATGAACAAAAATCAACAAAAAGGATACTTCATGCCACAACTTACACAGGCAGAATTTGAGAAGGTCTCGCACCTTTTACCAAAACAAACAGGGCACTGTCGTTACGACAACTTTGCGTTTTTAAACGCCATCATCTACATCTTTGAAAATGGCGCAAAATGGCGACAACTTCCACCTAGCTACGGCAACTGGAACTCCATCTGGCGGCGTTTTTCTCGCTGGAACAAAGAGGGCATTTTTGAAAAGGTCTTTCGTGAGCTACAAAAAGATGGTTTAGTAAATGTCAAACTTTCGGACTTTAACAAAACGGGCTCAAAAACTGGCTCGAAAGCTAGCACAAAGCTATCAAGTCGCACGCCGACAAGAAAGAAAAGGTAGCAAAGAAGGCGTGATTTTGTAAATTTGAGATTTGTGGAAAAATTTACTAGGGCGCCAAAAAAGGCGCCCGAGCAAAAGCGACACCAGCTCCCTCACACCGTGCTAGGTGTCAAAGATAAAATGTTTGTAAGGTAAAGTTAAGTGAGGTTTTGCTAGAATCGCTCTTATAAGGTTTGAAATGAGTTGCTTTTATTTAGTTTTTAGCTGAATAATTGCAACAACTATAGTTAAAACCGAAGCTAATATGTTTAGTATTAGTGCGACTTCTTCCATGTCTGTCTCTCTTTCGACACATTAAGCACTTTTAACCACGCTTACGACTTGATTTTAGCTAATTTTAGCTTAAGGGCACCTCTAAAAAACCATTTAACAGAAGTTAGTGGCTTGCTTTTTCGTTTGTTTTCG
>DCIZ01000150.1:0-3452 GCA_002317305.1 Campylobacter sp. UBA1713 | reverse complement strand
CTGGTTTTTAGAGATGCCCTTAAATGTAAATTTGATTTTGAAATAATTTAAAATAAAAAAGCAAATTTTTACAAGGGCGCCAAAAAAAGGCGCCCGAGCAAATTTACTTACAGCTAAATTTCACTAAAACTTTGATAGACACAACGCTCAATTTTCCTTTTTCTGTGAAAACACCACAAATTTACTTAAAAAATAGTTTGCCAACGTTACAATAACCATTAAAACAATCTTCACAAAAATATCATTAAAAGCGGCTTAATGGACAAATTGGAGTGGTGAAAATGTGCTATAATGCCCATAAAATATACTTTTGAAAGAACTTTTTAAAATGAAAAAATACTAGTAAATTTTGTGGCTCATTTTCGTTAATTAAATTGGTGGCATCTATCAGTTTAGCTCGGTTTTAAAACCAAGCTAAATTAAAAATTACCAAAAAAACACAAGTCGCACACCAAACCGCGCCCTACAACGCCACCACAAACCTAGCCTCCGTCTTTGCCCTCACCTCCTCCAAACTCACGCCGTCCATTAGCTCACGCAAAGTCAAAACGCCTTCTACAAATTCAAAAACCGCCAGCTCCGTTACCACCATGTCCACGCACGCAGCACCAGTAAGCGGCAGCGAACACTCACGGCGAATCTTCGCCCGCCCAAATTTGTCGCAATGCTCCATCGCTACTATCACCTTTTTCACGCCATTTAGCAAGTCCATCGCCCCGCCCATGCCAGCGACTAGTTTGCCCGGCACTATCCAGTTGGCGAGGTTAGCAGCCTCATCCACCTCCAGCCCACCCAAAACCGTCAAGTCTATGTGTCCGCCACGAATCAGCCCAAAACTAAACGCCGAGTCAAAAAAACAAGCGCCGTTTTGCACCCCGACAAATTTACCACTTGCGTTTGTGATGTTTGCGTTTGCCCCGCCACCGCTCATTCCCACCAGCCCGTTTTCGCTTTGTAGCAAGATCTCCACGCCACGTGGCAAAAACTCCACCGCATGAGATGGAATCCCGATGCCCAAATTCACCACCATTCCGCTCACAAATTCACGCACCACACGCCTACAAATTCGCTCTATCAACTCTTTTTTTTCCATCTTTACCGCCTTTCACACGCCGTTTCACACACGTTTTCACACGCCGTTTCACGCGACTTTTCGCCGCCACGCACCACCACAAAATTCACCACTATCCCGCTCACCACCACGTCATTTGGGTCTAGCGCCTCCACCAGCTCCTCCACCTCGACCACCACGCACTTAGCCGCCATCGCCATCACCGTGTTAAAATTCCTAGTCGTCCCCTCAAACCACAAATTTCCAAATTTGTCCGCCTTTGTCGCATAAACTAACGCCACATCGCCGCAAATAGCCTCCTCGACCAAAAACTCACGTCCGTTTAAAACCACCTTTTGCTTCCCTTTTTCCACCTCCGTTTTTAGCCCAGTCGCGACCAGCACGCCGCCCAGCCCAAAGCCACCAGCACGAATCCTCTCTGCAAGTGTGCCCTGCGGAACGAGTTCGACAGTGAGTCGTCCGGCGTTTATGAGCTCGCCTGTCAGCCTGTTTGAACCTATGTGCGAGGCTATAAGGTGCGAAATTTGCAAATTTGCTATTAGCTTTCCGTAGGCAAAATCTTCATAAGCGGTGTCGTTGGCTACCAGCGTTAGCCCGCTTGTGCCACGAGCTACCAAAGCGTCCAAACACTCCAAAGCCGAGCCACAGCCCAAAAAACCGCCCGCCAAAACGCGATCGCCGCTTTTTACCAGTGCGGCTGCTTCATTTGGTGAGATAATCTTCATAAAAAACCTTTATTTGGAATCAAATTCGAATTTAAACAAAATTTTACTGATATTTTGTTGAAAGTAGCAAAAGTTTTTGTTTTTGTAGCATAAATTTGAACCCTTGCCAAAACGACAAGAGCCCAATTTTTAAGAGAAATAAGAAACACAAAAAAGTAACAAACACGCAATGTGCCTGCAAAAAACGCGAGCAAAAAACGCCCGCAAAAAAAGAAAAAGTTAGTGTAAAAAACAAATTCACGTCTGAGCCAAAAAAGCTTTTACTCTCCCAAAACCAAATTTAAAAAACCCTCCGTTTTGGCTCACACGCCTTTTAGCATCACTTCAAAACCTTCAAAAACTTCACGTCTATCTCCGTCTCCTCGAACATATCTTTGTCCACTTCGCCGTAGATTTCTATTACATTTTGTGGCGTAACCGTAACACCGCGAAATCTCTTATCGTCTATGTCAGCCACCACCTCGCCTGTGTTGTCAGCGAAGATGTATTTTTCGTGTCCCACTTTTCGAACAAGTCGCCCTTGCAAAACGACTTTTGTATCGTCCCATGATTTTTTTGCTTTTTCAACACTCACAAGTCTAACTGGTCTTGAAGGTCCGTCAAAACCGCCACCATAACGTGGTCCAAACTTCTCGCCTCTCTCACCGCGCTCGCCCGGTCCAAAACCGCCACGCTCGCCACGTCCATCCTCAAAGCCTGCCGCACACAAAACGCTTGCAGCACAAACCAAACTCAAAATAACTTTTTTCATCATAACTCCTTTTCTGAAAGATTGTTCGCATTTTATACTCATTTTGTTAAATTTATATAAAAACAAATTTTAAACTTTTTGCAAAAACCAAAATTTACCTTACCGCAAAGTTTTCAGCAAAATTTTCACCAGCTCCAAAGCCTTTGTCCTGTGGCTAATAGCCTCTTTTTCGTGCTTTTGCATCTCCCCAATAGTCCTTTTTTCGCCATTTGGAACAAACAAAAAGTCGTAGCCAAAGCCATTTTCACCACGCTCTTCGCAAATGGTGCGCCCATGCATAAAGCCATGCACGCACCACTCGCCCGCTTCACTCACCAGCGCCATCGCCGCTGTATAAAACGCCCTGCTTTCGCTTACGCCCACGCTAGCCAGCCTTTTTATTAGTTTCGCTCTGTTTGAAGCGTCTGTCGCGCCCTCGCCGCTGTAACGCGCAGAAAAGATGCCGGGCTCGCCACCAAGCGCCTCGACACTTATGCCGCTGTCATCGCTTAAAACGAAAAATTCGCCAGCACGCCCAATCTCGCGAAGTCTAGCAAAAACCGCGCGTGCTTTTATGAGCGCGTTCTCTTTGAAACTTTCGCCGTCTTCTACTATCTCAAACGGCTCAAAAACCTCGCTGAGTGCTACCACCTCAAAACCTACCAAAAACTCCCGAATTTCGCGAACTTTACCGATGTTGCTCGTAGCCAATAAAATCTTTTTCATGAGAATCCTAAAAAATAAATTTGAAAATAAAGGACATCTCTAAAAAAGCATTTTGGCTTGATTTTTTGGAGCGTTTTTAGTGAATTTTTGTTTTAAAATGAGGAGAATACTGTCGTATTTGACGAATTTTAAGATAAAAATATTCAAACAAAAACAAAAAAGAAAGCCACTAACTTCTGTTAAATGGTTTTTTAGAGGT
>DCIZ01000108.1 GCA_002317305.1 Campylobacter sp. UBA1713 | reverse complement strand
GCCGCCGTTTTTCTTTTCGATAAATCTCAAAGAAAAACGGCGGCGAGACGAGAGACGGGGGCGCTGCCCCTGCGACCCCAATGCGGAGGGCGGAGGGCGGAAAACGGAATTTGTCAAAATTTACTTTTTCGTGAAATTAACGATTCTGTATAACCGCAAATTTCCGCATTCCGCACTCTGTATTTAGCAGTTCATACACACAAGTGCTAAATTTTACCTAAAACCTTGACAAACATCGACTAAAATGATATAATACGACCAAAATCAATTTTAGGAGAAAACCATGACAAATTCAAACACCATTTTCGACATTTTGACAGACAACGCACTCAACACTTTAGACCAAGCGACCAGCCTCGCACTTACTAGCAAAAACGCCGAAGTGGGCGACATTCACTTTTTGTGGGCTTTGGTGAGCGACAGCGCTAGCGTGCTAAACCAAATTTTTAACAAGCGTGGAATCTCGCGTGAAGCGGTAGCACTGGAAGTAAAAAGCGAAGTAGAAAAAAAGCCAAAAACGTCAAATTTGAGTAAAGAGAATTTGCGGCTTTCAAAGGAGCTTTTTGACTCGCTTTCTCGAGCGCAAGGCTACGCCACACAAAACCAAGACGCCTTTGTAGCGTTAGATGCGTGGCTCATAGCAAACGCTGATTCGCTGCCAGTTTTGACAAAATTTATAGACAAAATGGAGCTCACAAAGGAGCTAGAGGCACTTCGTGGCGGGGTGAAAATTCAGAGCAAAACGGGCGACGAGACGGCGAAAAGTTTGGAGAAATTTGGCGTAGACCTGACACAAAAAGCGCTTAGTGGCGAGCTAGATCCTGTCATCGGGCGGGACGAGGAGATAACGCGGCTTATGCAAATTCTCATTCGAAAAACGAAAAACAACGCCGTTTTACTCGGCGAGCCGGGCGTAGGAAAAACCGCCATCGCCGAAGGGCTTGCACAGATGATAGCAAAAAAGCAAGTCCCGACTACACTTGCAAACAAACGACTCATAGCACTTGATATGAGTGCGCTCATAGCGGGCGCGAAATATAGAGGCGAATTTGAGGACAGGCTAAAAGCGGTCATTGACGAGGTGAAAAAGTCGGGTAACGTGATTCTTTTCATAGACGAAATTCACACCATAGTCGGCGCGGGTGCTAGCGAAGGCGGCGTGGATGCGGCAAACATCTTAAAGCCCGCACTCTCACGAGGCGAACTTCACACCATAGGCGCAACAACGCTAAAAGAGTACCGCAAATATTTTGAAAAAGATGCCGCTTTGCAGCGCCGTTTTCAGCCTGTAAATGTGGGCGAGCCGAGCGTAAATGAGGCTTTGCAAATTTTGCGTGGCATCAAAGACCGCCTAGAAGTCCATCACGCTGTTCGCATCACCGACAGCGCGCTTGTGGCTGCTGCAAAGCTGAGCGACCGCTACATTTCGGGGCGGTTTTTGCCAGACAAAGCCATAGATCTCATAGACGAAGCGGCAGCAGAGCTAAAGATGCAGATAGAGAGTGAGCCTTTTGAGCTGGCAAAGGTAAAACGGGAGATCTCAAATTTGGCAGTGGAAAAAGAGGCGTTAAACATGGAAAACGACCCGAAAAACGCTTTGAGACTAGACGAAATTTCAAAAGAAATTTCAAATTTAAGCGAGAAAAAGCGCGCTTTGGAGGCGAAATTTGAGAGTGAAAAGAGTGTGTTTAGTCAGATTAGTGAATTTAAGCGTGAGCTAGAGAGCCTAAAAAACGAAGCCGAGATAGCAAAACGTGGCGGAGACTACGCAAAAGCAGCCGAGATAGAGTATGGCAAAATTCGTGAAAAAGAGGGGCAGATAGAGACGCTTAGCAAGCGATGGGAGGCGATGAGCGATGAGGGGACTTTGCTAAAAAACGAAGTGGACGAAGACCTTGTGGCGGGGATTTTGAGCAAGTGGACAGGCATAAGTGTAAAAAAGATGCTAACAAGCGAGCGTGAGAAATTTCTGGGCGTTGAGGAGGCTTTGAAGCAGAGCGTGGTGGGACAGGACGAGGCGTTACGGGCTTTGGCGCGTGCGGTCAAGCGCAACAAAGCGGGGCTTTCTAGTGCAAACCGCCCGATAGGAAGTTTTTTGTTTTTGGGACCGACTGGCGTGGGAAAAACGGAGAGTGCAAAGGCTTTGGCGAGGTTTTTGTTTGATGATGAAAAAGCACTCATTCGCTTTGACATGAGCGAATTTATGGAGAAACACGAAGCATCTAGGCTACTAGGTGCTGCGCCTGGCTACGTGGGCTACGAGGAGGGCGGACAGCTAACGGAGGCGGTGAGACGAAAGCCTTACAGCGTGGTGCTTTTTGACGAGGTGGAGAAAGCGCACAAGGACGTGTTTAATATTTTGCTAGGGATTCTAGACGATGGGCGAGCTACTGACAACAAAGGTGTAACGGTGGACTTTAAAAACACCATCATCATAATGACTTCAAATTTGGCGTCTAGCGAGATAGCCTCTTTGGAGGGCGAGGCGCGTGAGGCGGCGGTAAAGAGTGCGGTGGGGGCGTTTTTCCGTCCTGAATTTGTGAATCGACTTGACGATGTGATATGTTTTAATCCGCTCGGCGAGGAGAGTTTGAGGCGCATCGTGGGAATTTTGTTTGGGGCGTTGGCGAAGACTTTGGCGGGGCGCGGAATCTCTGTGGAGCTAAAAGATAGTGCGGCGGAGGTCATAGCAAAGGCGGGGTTTGACCCGGTTTATGGTGCTAGACCTTTGAGAAGGGCGATGTATGATCTGGTTGAAGATAAATTTGCCGAGATGATTCTAAGTGGCGAGATAAGTTCTGGCGACTCTGTGGTGGTGGAGGGCGTGAGCGGTTCGGCTGGCGGTGATGGTTTGGGCGACGGTTTGGCTGGCGAGATACGCATCGTGAAAGTGATGGGCTAGTGGTGAGGAGTGCGGAGTGTGGAGTGCGGAATTTGCGATTCTACAGAATCGTTAAACAAACGCCGTCATTCTGATGGAGCGAATGCGACCGAAGAATCCCCTGAAATTTTAGCGAATAGAGTCGTTAAATTCACGAAAAAGCGAATTTATGCAAATTTCGTTTTCTGTTTTCCGATAGGTAAAAAAGCTATCGCTTTTTTTTGTAGTCCCTCGCCACGTTTTCTTTTCGCTAAAAGCTCAAAGAAAACGTGGCGAGGGACGGGGCGGACGGGGGCTTTGCCCCTGCGACCCCAATACGGAAAACGGAGTGCAGAAAACGGAAAACGGAATTTGCATAAATTCGCTTTTTCGTGAATTTGTGAGATTCTATTCGCTCGCCAGGCAGGGGATTCTTCGGTCGGCTTCGCCTCGCTTACGAATGACGGCGGTTTTTTGCTTTTTCTTTTGACAAATTCAAATTTAAGTAAAAATTCAGTAGAATCAAAACTCGCATGCATGGTTACCGCTTTGGAGAAAGGTAGGTGGCGAAGATGGAGAAGTTGAAGCAATTTCTAGAGTTGTTGAGACGAATCGTCAGAGTTCTACGTGAGGTAGTTGCGCTGATTCGAGAGATTTTATCTCTTTAAGGCGCAACACTCATCTTTTCAAACAATCGTTTTATTATAGCGAAGTCCCACTTAAACTAAGTTAAGACTTTTGAGTTGCACTGTCAAAACTAGTTTTTTTACCTGTATGCAGAAAACCAACCACTGAGCTTGTGGGACCGAGCTCTTTGGTTTTTGCTTTTTTTGACAAATTTTACCACTTTTTCGCCACAAATTTAGCCCAAAAAATGCCCAAAAATTCACCAAAAAAACCGCAAATAAAAAACCGCTAAAAAACTCTTAAAAACACCAAATTTAAATTTACTTTTAAGCAAATTTTGCATAAAATAAATTTAGTTTTTTCTACATTTGTTTGCTATCTAGTCTGTGTTTGTGTTGATGCCAAAATTTTAGACAAAGCAAATTTTAGTAAAAAGCTAACGCTTTTTATAGTCTCGCCGCCGTTTTTCTTTTTCGATAAATCTCAAAGAAAAACGGCGGCGAGACGGTGGGACGGTGGACAGCGCCCCTGCGACCCCTTTTTTTGCTTTACCCACAACAAGTAGTACCGACATAGCCTGCATAGATAAGAACAGGTCTATTTTCACACGAAAGGTCTTTGCATGAACGATTTTCTGGCTCTTTTTGTAACTGCCATCGCGCTTAGCATCGTGCTAAACCTCATCTTTAACAAGATAGGGCTGCCGACCATCATCGGCTACATTAGCACGGGTGCTGTTTTGGCATATGCGTTTAACGTCCAAGGCAACCACGTAACGTCCGAGATAGCCGAATTTGGCGTGGTTTTTCTCATGTTTACCATAGGTCTTGAGTTTAGTGTCAAGCACCTACTGAGCATGAAAACGGCGGTCTTTGTAAACGGCGGTTTGCAGGTCTTGCTCACTGGTTTTTGTGGCGGTTTTGTCCTCTACTACTTTTTTGGTTTTCCGTTTAACGTCAGTTGCGTTATAGGCGTTTCGCTCTCGTTTAGCTCGACTGCCATAGTCCTAAAAGTCCTAAATGACAACGGGCAAATTTCGCAAACTTACGGCAGAAAGGCACTGGGAATTTTGCTTTTTCAAGACATCGCTGTCATCGGACTGCTTTTAGCCATAGACATCATCGGCGCAGGCGACAAAAGCATCGGCGAAATTTTGCTAAAAACTGCCATCTCGTTTGTCGTCATCATCGCCGCACTCTACCTAATAGGGCACTTTGTTTTGAGCCGAATTTTGCGTTGGGTCATAGGGACAAATTCGCAAGAAATTTTCATAGCGACTATATTTTTCATCGTCATCGGTGCTAGCTTTTTGGCGCATTTGCTGGGCTTTAGCTACACGCTGGGCGCGTTTATAGCGGGCATGATTTTGGCTGGAAGCGAATTTAACCACAAGATAGAAGCCGACTTGATTCCGTTTCGTGACATCTTGCTCGGTTTTTTCTTTGTAACGGTCGGTTTGCAGATAGACTTTGCTGTCATCGCCAAAAACTGGGTCTTGATTCTCTCTATTTTGGTCGCCATTTTGCTCATCAAAATAGGCATCGTTTATCTCATTTTGTGCTTTAAAAACACAAAGAAAAACGCCATAAAAACGGCGCTCAGCGTTTGTCAGATAGGCGAATTTGCGCTTGCTGTATTTACGATTCTCTCGGCAAACAGATATGTAAATTCGTTTTTCGTGCAAATTTTTAGCGCAGTAACTGTGCTCTCTATGATTCTCACGCCGTTCATTTTGCGTTACATAAGCAAATTTGGCGAAGTGGTGGAGAAGATAGACACGAGCAAATATGAGCTACTTACTGGCGAAAAACCGCTAGAGAATCACATCATCATCTGTGGTTATGGCACGCTGGGTAAAGAGGTCATCTCAAAGATAAAAGCCGTTCCGCAAGCGGTGAGTTACGTCATTTTGGAAAAAAACATAAACCTCGTTGAAGAGGGGCGCGCGGCGGGCGAGCCTATATTTTATGCGGACGCGACACAAGAGGCAAATTTGCAACGGGCATTTTTTCAGCACGCAACTGCCATCATTTTGGCTTTGGGAAATGAGCATCGTAACCTTACCATCGCAAATGTTTTGCAAAATGTGGGCTTTAAAAAGGACGTCATGATTCACTACAAAGGCAACGAAGCGCAAGAGCTTTATGAGAATTTGGGTGAGAATTTCCACCTTGTGAGTGATGAAAAAGCGGTCGCTCGTGTGCTGGTAGTCGAGGCGTTGAGAGAGAGGAAAAAGACGATGAGTAGCGAGGAGGGTAGCTCTGGTGCGGCTGGCGGTGTTTCTGCTAACGATTCTAGTTCTAGCGATTCGTCTAGTGTTGTAAATTCGGTTTCTGGTGCTGGTGCTACAAATTCAGATTCTAGTGCTGTTAAGGCTTAAATTTGTCTAAAACTCAGACGGCGTTAAATGGAAAAACGGTGAATCGTCAAACCAACGCCGTCACTCTTCAGTCAGCTCTTTGCCACCCTTACGAATGACGGCGTTTTGTTTTTGCATTTTTGATGTTTGGCAAATTTAAATTTGCGTCTGTTTTGTCATTTTTTTGCCAGGTTTTTAAACTGGTCTAGTTGCGATTTTTCCTTTGACCACACGATGATGTCTTCAAAAACTACCACTTCACCGACTTTTATTTTGTCTAAAATGCCGGCTTTTTTGAGCCGTGTGGCGATTTGGGTCGCTTTTTCTGCATTTCTTAAATTTATCCTGTGTTTAAATTTGACTCTATCGTTTGCGTAAAACCACGCAGAGATGAGTGGGTTGAAACCTGAGTCTATCGGATATTTGTAAGTTGTTAATCCACTTCCATCTGATTTATATGGAAGTTGCAAATTTGATTTAAATCTATCAAACGGCGTATTTGACACACTCAACATCACAAAATCATACCCATTTCCCTTTTTAAACTCTTTGTTATTTTCGATTCTCGTTAAAACGCTATTTACCTCCATTCGCCACGTGTTGTGTTCAAATTCCAGCACTTTCTGCCACTCAAGGCTGTTTAAACTACACACCCACACGAGCACGCTGCCCGCCACAAAAGTCGCATTTCGCACAAAATTCAAATTTAGTCCCAAAACCAAAATGACGATGATGGCACGAAAATATGGCAACGAAAAGACGTCTATCCTAGGTGTAACAGCGTTGCTTGCTATCATGTTTGGTAGCTGGGTAGAAGCTATGAGGCAAAAGAGCAAAAAGAGTGTCAAAATTTTTGCACGAAACGCACGTTTGCTCGTTACAAAAAAGACAAACCACACGGCGAGCAAGCCTGTAAAACAGAGTGTTATGAAGTTTGGGTGAAAGGCAAAGTCATAGTTAAAAAGCGTTTGAAACGCCCATTTGACCGACTTTACCACGTGGTAAGGCATCTCGGAGAGTGGAAACTGCTGGTTGTTGTAGAAGTCCTTCACGATGCCCGCTTTTTTTAGCACCACGCAGATGAGTTTGTAGAGAACTACAGCGGCAAAAGAGCAAAATATGCTAAATTTAAATTTGAAAAAACACGCTTTGAAATTTGTGCCGTCATAATGCAAGCTTTCTACCAAAAGTCGCCCGCATAGCAAAACGGCGATGAGGACTATCATAGCCGAGTAGCCCGCCATGCTAAGGTGTATGAGAAATATGCTTAAAACGACGAGTGCGAGCTTTTTCGGCGTAGTCAAATTTAGCGTGTAAAGCTTTTCGCTGAGGATCAAGCCAGAAATGGTGAGTGCGGAGATGATGTAGAAATTTGGCACTTCAAAGAGGTAGTAAAAACGCGTAAGCGTGAGCGGACAAAGCGTGATGAGCAGCCCGACAAGTATGAAATTTGCCTTTGAGCGTGTGAGTTTTAGGTAAATGCACGCCAAAATGGCGCTAAACGCTAAACCGACAAAGCCCAGCAAGTGGTTTGCAAATGGCAAAATTTTCCCGCCTAACAGCAAAGAACCCAAAATGTGCGCGGCGTATCTGCCCTGAAAAGTTTGCGTGTGCGTGGCTACGCCGTTTATGATGAAGCCCCAGTCGTGGTTGCCCCACAAAAAGTGAATGGTGATGTAGCCAAAGACTATGGCGTTTGCGACAAAGAGCACCCAAAATGTGTGGCGATATAGCTCGTCTATGCTTTTGTAGCGTTGGTAGAGTAGGCGTGGCAAGTCTGTGGCGTTAAATTTGCTTTTTGTTAGCTTTTGCGTTAGGTTTAGTTTACTCCACGCTATGCCAAAGAGAGCGAGCAAAGTGAAGATGAGGGCTAGTTTGTAAAGCATAAAGTCGCTAGCTTTAAGAGGCTTTCTAACATCAAATTCCAAATTTAGCACTTCGCCGTTTTTTATGTTTTTAAGTGTATATGCGTATGGTTCGTTGTGCCAAACTTTTGCTTTGTTGAGAATGTTTGTGCCGTTTAGCAAAACGCCTTTGTATTGGGCAAAAGCGGGAACGACTTTGTTTTTTTCTTTTACGTATTTGCCCATGAAGCGAAGTGTGAGGTCGCCTGTCTCGTTTTTGAAATTTGGCACGATGCGAATTTTATAATGCGTATTACGCACGCCGTAGGCAAATGAGAGCGTGCTGCCTTGCGATTCGCCTTTTTTTAGCCATGCTGGTTGGCTTTGTGTAAAGCCTGTTATGTTTAGGTTGCCAGTCGTAGGCACGATGTCGATTCTAGCAGTGTCGCTCTGCCAAGTGGGTCTTGAGTCTTTTTTTACAAAAATATCTGTGTTAAAAAGAAACAAAAGTAGCGAAAAGAGAAAGGCTAAAATGAGCGAAGTTGCGAAGTGGCTACAACTCTCTCTCTCTCTCGTTTTGTATGTTTTGTTGTAAACTGTTTGTGATGTCTGTTTGCATTTTATCTCCGTTTTGTTGAAAATTTGTTTTAATTAGTGTAACCAAATTTAGATAAATTTGGGCTTAAGTGGTTTTTGTTTTTCTTTACTCTCTCTTACTGCCACTTTCACTGCCGCTCTCCACGACTTTTTCCACAAAAAAGCGAGGGCGACCTTTGACCTCTTTGTAAATTTTGCCTATGTATTCGCCTATTACACCGAGACTTAGTAGCTGAATGCCGCCAAAAAATGTCGTCAAAGTCGCCGTAGTCGCCCAGCCACGCACCGCCTCTTCGCTAAAAAGTTTTACACCTATGACCCAGCCACCGAGCAAAACGCTTAACAAAAAAAAGCAAAACCCTAGCACAGAGAGTAGCCTAAGTGGCGAGATGCTAAAGCTTGTGATGCCGTCCCACGCAAAATCAAGCATCTTTTTTAGCGGGTATTTTGACTCGCCAGCGATGCGTTCTGCTCTGCTGTAAAAGACATTTGCAGTTTTTAGCCCCAGCTGTGTGGCGAGTGCTCTTAAAAAGAGATTTCGCTCTTTGAATTCTAGCAAATTTTGCGTAGCACGCCGCGAGAGTAGCCGAAAGTCTGCGTGGTTATAGACCACTTTTACGCCGAGTAGCTCCATGAATTTGTAAAAGCCTTGCGCTGTTGAGCGTTTGAAAAATGTGTCGGTTTTGCGGCTATTTCGCACGCCAAAGACCACTTCGCACCCTTCGTTAAATTTGGCGACAAATTCGCCCAGCACGCCCACGTCGTCTTGTAGGTCTGCGTCTATGCTAATGCTGCAGTCGCACTTCTCTTTGACGTAGTCAAGCCCAGCTATGAGTGCGTTTTGGTGTCCTGCGTTTTTTGCTAGTTTTACAACACAAGCGCTGACCCCCCCCCGACTCATTTGCTACCAGTGTGCTAAGTAGCTCAAAAGTCCTGTCACGACTGCCGTCATCGACAAAACACAAAAAGCTTTCACGGCTAATGAGCGAAGACTCCATCATCTCTTTAAATTTGTTTTTTAGTGCCTCAAAGCTTGCTTCTATGCACGCCTCTTCATTGTAACACGGCACAACAAGTGCTAGTTTTGGTAAATTTGAGTTCATTTTTTTTCCTTTTTCGATTTGAATTTAGGGCATCTCTAAAAACC
>DCIZ01000111.1:176-2747 GCA_002317305.1 Campylobacter sp. UBA1713 | reverse complement strand
TTAAAATTCGTCAAATACGACAGTATTTTACTCATTTTAAGAAAAAAATCTCCTAAAAACACTCCGCAAAATCAAGCCAAACTGGTTTTTAGAGATGCCCTAAAAAAGGAACAAAAAATGACAAAAACCGAATTTCGCACGCACGCTAAAAACATCATCGCCAAACAAAACCGCACACTAAACACTCTTGTGGTTCAAAAATTAAACCAACTCATAAAAAAAATTCATATCCACAGCCGTGTCCACAAACATGTCCACCGCATTCTCACCTACATACCGCTCAAAAACGAGCCAAATTTAAGAAAACTCGCAGAAAAAAACGCTAAAAAAAGAGAATTTTTTTCTACATTTATGCAAAATAAAAGCTTAAAAATAGTAAAATTAAGAAGACCGTTTACGAAAGCTAAATTTGGCGTTTTACAAAGTAGCTCCGTAAATGCATTTCGTGGCAAGATAGACATAGCCATCGTTCCTGTGATAGGTGTAGACGGAAGTGGCGGGCGAATCGGGCACGGAATGGGGTTTTATGACAGGCTTTTCGGCGGTTTAAACTACCGACCGATCGTTATCTTCGTTGGAGGTGTAAAAAGTGATAAAATTTTTTGCGAACAACACGACTTGGTTTGCGATTTTTACATTACTCCAAACAAAACATTTAAAAGGATTCAACGATGTGGGAAATCATCGCAGTTGCACTTGTATCGCTAGCAGTTGGTGCTGTCGCTAGCGGTTTGGTCGTAAAACGCGTAAAAGACGCGAATTTTGGCGTATATTTGGAACAGGCAAAAGCAAAGGCAAAAGCCATAGAGCTTGAAGCGCAGTCTGTCCTAAAAGGCGCAAACAGAGTAGTCGAAGATGCAAAATTCGAAGCTACTCGCGAATTTGAGGAGCGCAAAATTTGCCTCCAAAAAGAGCACGATGCTCGTTTAGGCGAAGTCGAAAAAAGAACGCAAAATTTAAATGCGTTTGAAAAGAGCATTCGCCGTGAACATCAAGATGCAGAGGAGAAATTAAACGAGGCAAAAACGCTGAGTAACAAGGCAAATTCACGCATGCGTGAAGCAGATGAACTTTTAAAAGAGGGCGAAGCGTTAAAAAGCGAATTTAGCGCTCGTCTAAGTGAAGCGCTGACCATTTTGGAGCGAAATTCTGGACTTACGACAGACGAAGCGCGTGAGATAGTCCTAAAAAAGACCGAAGAGCGTTGCAGAAACGAAGTTGCGCTCATAGTTAGGCGTTATGAAGAGGAGGCGAAAAAAGAGGGCAAAAAACGTGCCAACTACATTTTGGCGCAAGCTACGAGTCGCTTTGCGGGTGAATTTGCCGCTGAACGTCTCATAAACGTTGTGGACATAAAAAATGACGACTTAAAAGGGCGAATCATCGGCAAAGAGGGACGCAACATAAAAAGCCTCGAGATGATGTTAGGTGTAGACGTCATCGTAGACGACACGCCACACGCCATTGTCTTGTCTAGCTTTAACCTATACCGCCGTGCCATCGCCACTAGAGTCATTGAGCTACTTGTAGCTGACGGGCGAATTCAGCCTGCTCGCATAGAAGAAATTTACCACAAAGTGTGTAAAGAGTTTGAAGAGAGCATAGCCGAAGAGGGCGAAAACATCGTGATGGACTTAGGCATCGGGCGAGTTCATCCAGAAATTTTAAAACTAATAGGCAAACTTCGCTTCCGTGCTAGCTACGGACAAAACGCACTTGCTCACAGCCTAGAGGTGGCAAATTTGGCTGGCATCATCGCCGCTGAGTGCGGAGGCAACGAAAAACTAGCAAAACGCGCTGGACTTTTGCATGACATAGGCAAGGCGCTCACGCATGAGTATGAAGGCAGCCATGTAGACTTAGGCGGTGAAATTTGCAAACGCTACAAAGAGCACGAAGTGGTCATAAACGGCATCTACGCTCACCACGGGCACGAAGAGGCTAGAAGCATAGAAGCGGCGGCGGTTTGCGCAGCCGATGCTTTAAGTGCGGCGCGTCCTGGTGCTAGACGAGAGGTGTTAGAGGCGTTTTTGAAACGTGTCGAGGAGATAGAAGAGATAGCCATGAGCAAAGACAAAAAGGGCGTTAAAACTGCTTATGCCATAAACGCTGGACGTGAAATTCGTGTCATAGTAAATGCAAAAGTCATAAACGATGACGAGTCTGTTTTGTTAGCAAAAGAGATAGCCGAAGAGATATCGCAAAAAGTTCAGTTTCCGGGCGAGATAAAAGTAAACGTCATAAGAGAGACGAGGGCGGTCGAGACGGCGAAGTGATTCGGAATGCGGAATGCGGAATGCGGGTTTTGCGATTTTCGAGAATCGACAAGTCATGCCGTCATTCGCAAGGGAGCAAAGCCGACCGAAGAATCCCCTGCCTGGCGAGGGCGGAAAAAGTCAAATTTGAGAAAAAGTGAATTTTGACAAATTCCGTTTTCCGTTTTCAGCACTCTGTTTTCTGTTACTGCCGTCATTCGCAAGGGAGCAAAGCCGACCGAAGAATCCCCTGCCTGGCGAGGGCGGAAAAAGTCAAATTTGAGAAAAAGTGAATTTTGACAAATTCCGTTTTCCG
>DCIZ01000111.1:0-162 GCA_002317305.1 Campylobacter sp. UBA1713 | reverse complement strand
GTTTTCTGTTACTGCCGTCATTCTGAGGGAGGCAAAGCCGACCGAAGAATCCCCTGAAATTTGAGCGAGTAAAAAAGTCAAATTCACGAAAAAGCGAATTTTTTAAATTCCGTTTTCTGTTTTCCATTTTCCGTTTTCTGAATGCAGGGGCGAAAGCCCCCG
>DCIZ01000091.1:28517-30978 GCA_002317305.1 Campylobacter sp. UBA1713 | reverse complement strand
AAGGGCGAGAGGCAGGTCTAGCTGAAGGTCTTTCAAAAGGGCGAGAGGCAGGTCTAGCTGAAGGCGAAACAATAGGCGTAAACAGCGTTTTAGAAAAGCTCATAAAAGACGGTCTCATCACGCCTGAAATGGCAGCACAATACATCAAAAAAGGCTAAAAAACGCAGATGATGATAACAGTAAATCGCACGTTTTGGTTTGTTTGGTGTAAATGACACAAACAAAAAAGCCGAAGCTTGTCAAATTTGTAACTTGTCAAATTTGGCAAAAACTTCGGCTGAAAACTACGCCAAAGCTATATTTACAAGGCATGTTTTGTGGCGACAGTTGCAAAAAAACAAAAAGCAACAACGCCACTTTTCTAAAAACAAAAACACAAATTAGAATTTGTAAGAGTAACCAAGATATAAGCCAAAGTTCGTGAAGTCAGCGTCAACGTCTCTAATGTCATTTCCACTCAACTCAGAAGCAAAAATTTTCTCATATCTCAAACCAAAATCCACCGCTTGATTTGGTGTGATGTCATACGCTACACCCAAATTCGCACCGAGCAAGAAATTTGTAGATTTAAATTTGTCTTTTACGTTTTCGTCTCCAATATATTCACCTTCGTCAGTAGATACACCTTTGTCAGTATATTCATCTTCAAGATTTACAAAAGCCACGCCTGTGTAAGCACCAGCTACAAGTCTAATGACATTTGCAACTGGATATCTAAACTCATAACCCGCAACAAGCTTGTGTGCACTCCAAGAAATGTCGCCATTGTCATCATAAGCACTTTCATAAGAATCTTTATAACCGCCACCATAAGCGTAACCGCCATAAATTCGGTTAAAACCTATGTCATAACCGCCTTTGATGCCTACGCCAAAACCGCCACTTTTGTAAGTAGTGCCA
Organism: Campylobacter sp. UBA1713; assembly: GCA_002317305.1. GTDB lineage: Bacteria > Campylobacterota > Campylobacteria > Campylobacterales > Campylobacteraceae > Campylobacter. Next base: position 30,078 of record DCIZ01000091.1, on the reverse strand, counting down.
TCAACTGGCGTTTCAACTCCAAAGTTACCCACAAAATCATACCCAGCGGTTACGCCGACAAAAGCACCATCTTTTGCTACTGCAGAGCTTGCCAAAACACCAGCGACCAAAGCCGCCAAAGCCAAATTTGAGATTCTTCTCATTTTTACATCCTTTAAAAAAAATATTTTGGGATTATAACAAAAAAAAAAAAAAACAAAGTCAAGAGGAATTTGGAAAAATTTGGAAAAATGTTTGTGAGAAGTTTTTGCGAGGAGCAAGGTGAAATTTGCTTTTTTATGAATTTGACTTTTTTACTCGCTCAAAAGACAGTGGATTCTTCGGCTGGCTTTGCCAACTTGCGAATGACGGCGTTGCACTTGCGTTTCGCACTTACTAATTTTTCTCATTTTACTAAAATTTGGCTAGAATCAAAAACATAAATTACGCGGGCACTTTCATTAAAAACCGCCTTAAACAGACAAAAAAAACCGAAAAAACCCTTGCGTTGTTGTTTTTATTTTGCTATAATAACACTTTCATTTCATACTTTGGAGTTTTCAGATGAACGGACACATTACAAAAAGCGGCGTCATACTGGGCGACGATGGCAGAAGATACACCTTTGGGGCAAAAGATGTGAAGAATCTCGGCAACCACAGAAGCGACGACATAGTCGGCATGCATGTAAATTTCACTTCTCACGAAAACAGAGCGAGTGAGATTTTTTTAGTGAGAACTTCTGGCGCGCACGAAGCGAGTATTAACGGCGTAACGCCACAAAACATCAGAGAAAGAGAGCTAAAAGAGATAAAAAAACTCGGCTTACTTGCGGCGTTTGTTTGGCTACTTACCGACTTGTTTGTGGTAAAAGACACGGCGTTTAAGCGCTTTTTGCTAGATGTAACGCTAGACAGAATCTTTGTAGATGTTGTGGTGCTCGTGCTCGCCATCTTGGTTTGTGTTTTTTTGTATAAACTAAGCAAAAGAATCGACAAATTTGCAGGTTCAAAACTGGCACAAGATATGCGAATTTCTGTTAACGCCATGATAACATTTATCATCTTTTCTGACCTAGCGGTTTTTTTGTATGGTTCTGTTTTTCAAGAAAACATGACACTTCGCGATGCTGGCATCCTAAAACTCGCCGCGCTTGTCGTCCTCTCGCTCTTTGCTACTTTGTGCGCAGCACTCTCTAGCTGGTATTATTTTAAGTGGAACAAAGAGATGGTCGTCATGAGCAAAGACGGGCTTTTTATGCTCGCTTTTGTTTGCGGACTTGTTTCGCTCTTTTTCATCTTTGCGCCACAATCTGTGGTAGGAGATGAGTATAAATTTATAGGCGAGATCATAAACACGCTTTCGCCTTTGTGCTTGCTACTAGCGTTTGTAAAGCTAAAACACATAGGGCGAATGTCGGAAAAGTAGTGTTTTTTAGATGAATTTAGTTCGAAAGAGATATAACTGTAGGGCATCTCTAAAAAACCATTTATAAAATTTGAGTAGCTCACTTTACTAGAAACTTCGGCTAACGCCGAGCGCTTCGCTTGTTTTCGAATTTGTTTTTCGAGGAACTTCGTTT
>DCIZ01000091.1:22999-28401 GCA_002317305.1 Campylobacter sp. UBA1713 | reverse complement strand
AGGCGATGTTTCCTGTAAATCAAGCCAAACTGGTTTTAGATGTGCCCTAAAATAAAAACATTTTCAAATTTAACACAAGGAGCATTTTGCATGCAAAAAAGTCGCGCAGTCATCGTAGCGCTCGGTGCGCTTTTTTTAGGAATCGGGGCGGTTTTTGTCGCCGATGGCTTGCTGGTGAGCGCAGCGGCGGTCATCTTAAAAAGCAGAGGCGACTTTGCGCTTGGCGTCATCACGGCGCTTTTTTTCACTGGCGCCATCTCATGCATGCTCTTTGCGCCTCGCATCATCGCAACTTTGGGCTTTGTGCGTAGTTACTCGCTTTTTAGTGCGCTTTTTGCGCTTGTTTGCCTCGCTCACACGCTCAGTTCAAATTTGGTTTTGTGGGGAATTTTGCGTTTTTTTGTCGGTTTTTGTTACTATTCTCTCGTTTTAATAGCCGAAAGCTGGCTAAATGCACGGGCAAAAGAGTCGATTCGCTCGCGTGTTTTGTCGTTTTACGAGATAGTTTTTTACGTCTGTTTTGGCATCGGCACGGTCATAATGGGGCTAAATTTTAGCATAGATGCACTTTTTTTAATAGCCGCTAGCTTTATCATTTTAGGACAAATACCGCTCGCACTCACCTCCACACGCACGCCAAAACTCGCTTCACAGCCCACTCGCCGACTGCCTGACGTCTTTTCGTTAGCGCCGCTTGCACTGGCTACAAGCGTGGTGGCGGGGCTTTTGATGAACGGCTTTTTCACGATGGCGGCGGCTTTTGTGCTATCTGTGGGCGGAAGTGTGGCGGATGCGAGCCTTTTTATAGTTTGCGGAATGTGTGGCGGAGCGTTTGCGCACACCATTTGCGGTTCGTTTTCTGACAAATTTGGACGCAAATATGCCATCATTTTGTTTGGGCTCGTGGCTTTGGCTGGTTGCGTAGTTTTGTTTTTTGGTGCTCTTTTTGCGGGCGCGGTGGTGCTGGGTTTTGGAATTTTTGTTATGTATTCGCTGGCACTTGCACGCGCAAACGATGTCGTGGGCGACCCGAGTAAGTGCGTAGAAGTAGGGCGGACTTTGCTCTTTGCCTACCTCATAGGCTCCATCGCTTCGCCGCTTCTCATTAGTGGCTTTTTGCACGTTTTTGGTGGAAACGGTTATGTCTTTTTTAACGTTCTTTTTTTGGTTTGTTTGCTCATTTTTGCACTTTTTCAAAAATTCGTGCCAAAACATTTGCGGCGTGAATTTAGAAGGCATGGCGGGAAAAGTTTGGTTTATACGGAGAACTGAGTGCGGAATGCGGAATGCAGAATGCAGAAATTTGCGATTCTCTAGAATCGATAAGTAACGCCGTCATTCTGAGGGAGGCGTAAGCCGACCGAAGAATCCCCTACCTTTTGAGCGAGTAGAATCTACAAATTTACGAAAAAGCAAATTTTCACAAATTCTGTTTTCCGTTTTCCGCATTCCGTTTTCCGTTTTAAAAAACCACCTCTTTTATGCAGCTTTCAAAATCCACGCCATAAGTGTTGTGGTCGCTGTGGCGAAGTGTCTCTTTTATGCAGCTTACGACAAAGTTTCCCGCCATTTTGTAAGCCTCTTCTAGCGACTTTTCACGAACCAAAGCGCCTACTAGCACGCTAGCAAAGATGTCGCCCGTGCCGTGAAAACTTTGGGCGACTTTTTCGTGAAAGTAGTAGCGAGTGTTAACGCCGTCAAAGCTTGCGATGCCAAGCCTTCCCTCCTCAAAACTCACGCCTTTTAGGACGACTTTTTTTGCACCGAGTTTGTGTAGCGAGCGTAAAATCTCCTCGACTTCGCTTTGTGAAAAGGCTGCTTTATAAGGGCGGTTTAGCATAAAAGAGGCTTCGGTTAAATTTGGGACGATGATGTCAGCGTGCGCGCAGAGCTTTGCCATATGAAGCGCAAATTCTGGCGTAAAGCCGTGGTAGAGTTTGCCGTTGTCAGCCATGCACGGATCGACCACTTTTAGTGCGTTTTTGCCAAAGTCAGCATACATTTTTTTGACGAGTTCTATCTGCTCAAAGCTACCCAAATAGCCCGAGTAGAGTGCGTCAAAGGCGAATTTTTCGCGTTTCCAGTGGTCTAAAATGGGCGTGATGTCACTTGTGAGGTCGCGAAAAGTCCAGCCCTCTTTAAACGCCGTGTGTGTCGAGAGGACGGCGGTGGGAATGATGGCACACTCAACGCCCATAGCAGAGATGAGCGGGAGCGCTACTGTGAGCGAGCACTTGCCAACGCACGAGATGTCTTGAATGGTCGCAACTTTTTTCAAATTCGTCTCCTTGTGGTAAATTTGCTTTTTAGTTTATGCTAACTAAACTTAAATTTGCCTTAATAATGCAAGTTAAATTTTTGTGAATATCAAAAAACCAAATTTACAAATGGCGAAAATCGTAAAAACAATGCCGTCATTCTGAGGCTGGCTGTGCCGACAGAAGAATCCTTTGTCTTTTAGGCGAGTAGAATCTATAAATTTGCCTTTTAGTGAATTTGGCGATTCTACTCGCTCAAATTTCAGGGGATTCTTCGGTCAGCTTCGCCTCCCTCAGAATGACGGCGTTGGTTTATGCTTTTTTGAATGTTTGGCGAATTTTTTCCATCGCCAGGCGGAGATTCTTCGGCAAGCTAACGCTCACACTAGAATGACGGCGTTTTAAAGAAACATCGGCTAACACCGAGTGCTTCGCTTGTTTTGCTTTTGTTTTTTACTTAAAAATAACTTTAACGGCTAAATTTAGCCAAAAATTTTGCATTTTTCACGCAAATTTAATCTAAAATAAAGCAAAAAAAAGCGATAATAATTTAGCACTTAAACAGATAGAGTGCTAACTTATTAACATTTTTTTTAGGAGAAGAGCATGAGTTTTCAGCCACTAGGTAAGAGAGTTTTGGTAGAGTTTTGCGAGTGCGAAAAGACGACAGCAAGCGGCATCATCATTCCAGACAACGCGTCAAAAGAGAAACCGCAGATAGCTAGTGTAGTCGCCGTTGGTAGCGAGGTGAGCGAGGTAGTAGCGGGCGATAAGATAGCGTTTGCAAAATATAGCGGCACGGAGCTAAATTTGGACGGCAAGAAATTTTTGGTGCTAAACCTTGAAGACGTTTTGGGCGTAATAAAATAAATTTGAAAGGATATAAAAATGGCGAAAGATATTATTTTTGCAGATGAGGCACGCAACAAGCTTTATGCTGGTGTTAGCAAGCTTAACGATGCGGTGAAAGTTACGATGGGACCACGCGGACGAAATGTCTTGATTCAAAAGAGCTTCGGCGCGCCTGCCATCACAAAAGATGGTGTAAGTGTAGCAAAAGAGGTCGAGCTAAAAGACGCAGTAGAAAACATGGGCGCAAGCCTCGTTCGTGAAGTGGCGAGCAAGACAAACGACCAAGCAGGAGATGGCACGACAACAGCAACTGTGCTAGCACACGCCATCTTTAAAGAGGGACTTCGCAACATCACAGCGGGCGCAAATCCAGTAGAGGTAAAACGCGGCATGGACAAATTTGCCGAAGCAGTCATAGCAGAGCTAAAAGCGGCGGCGAAAAAAGTCGAGGGCAAAAAAGAGATAGCGCAAGTGGCAACCATCTCGGCAAATTCAGATAGCGCAGTTGGCGACCTAATAGCAGAGGCGATGGAGAAAGTGGGCAAAGATGGTGTCATTACAGTCGAGGAGGCAAAGTCTATAAACGATGAGCTAAATGTAGTAGAAGGCATGCAGTTTGACAGAGGCTACCTAAGTCCATACTTCATAACAAACACAGAGAAGATGACTGTGGAGCTCTCTAGCCCGCTAGTTTTGCTTTTTGACAAAAAGATAGCAAATTTGAAAGACCTTTTGCCAGTTTTGGAGCAGGTGCAAAAGACAGGCAAACCGCTTCTCATCATCGCTGAGGACATAGAGGGCGAGGCGCTTGCGACTTTGGTGGTAAACAAACTTCGTGGCGTGCTAAACATTAGCGCGGTAAAAGCACCTGGCTTTGGCGACAGACGCAAAGCAATGCTAGAAGACATAGCGGTTTTGACAGGCGGTAGTGTCATTAGCGAGGAGCTAGGCAGAACGCTTGAGAGTGCGACTTTGGCGGACCTTGGCAAGGCTGAACGCATCGTCATTGACAAAGACAACACAACTATCGTAAATGGTGCGGGCGAGAAAAGTCGCATAGAGGCGCGCATAGGCGAGATAAAAACACAGATAGGCACGACTACGAGCGACTACGACAGAGAGAAGCTACAAGAGCGTTTGGCAAAGCTAAGCGGTGGCGTGGCAGTCATAAAGGTAGGCGCGGCGACTGAGACAGAGATGAAAGAGAAAAAAGACCGCGTAGACGATGCGCTAAATGCGACAAAAGCGGCAGTCGAGGAGGGCATCGTAATAGGTGGCGGTGCGGCTTTAATTCGTGCTGGAAAACGTGTAAATTTGAATTTGGACGGCGATGAGAAGATAGGCGCTGACATAGTGGCACGTGCACTTTTTGCACCGCTAAAACAGATAGCGCAAAATGCGGGCTTTGATGCGGGCGTAGTGGCGAACAAAATAGCTACTTGCGAGTGCGCAAACGGCGGCTTTAACGCGGCAAATGGCGAGTATGTGGACATGTTTGAGGCGGGCATCATTGACCCTGTGAAAGTGGCGCGTGTGGCTTTGCAAAATGCAGTTAGCGTGGCGAGTTTGCTACTTACGACAGAGGCTAGCATCTCAGAGATAAAAGAGGACAAGCCAGCACTTCCTGACATGGGTGGCATGGGCGGAATGGGTGGCATGGGCGGCATGATGTAGGTTTGCTGAAAACGGAAAACGGAAAACGGAAAACGGAAAATCGAGAGCGTATTTCTTTCGGAATGCGGAAATTCGTGGGCGGAGTGCGGAGTGCGGATTTTGCGATTCTACTGAATCGTTAAATTCACGAAAAAGCGAATTTACAAAAATTCCGTTTTCTGTTTTCTGTTTTCCGTTTTCCGTTACCGCCGTCATTCTGAGGGAGGCGTAAGCCGACCGAAGAATCCCCCGCCTTTTGAGCGAGTAAAAAGTCAAATTCACGAAAAAGCGAATTTCAGAGATTCTACTCGCTCAAATTTCAGGGGGATTCTTCGGTCGCTAACGCTCCCTCAGAATGACGGCGTTTATTCATAGATTCTTCGCCCTCGTCAGTCAGGGGGATTCTTCGGTCGGCTTCGCCTCCCTCAGAATGACGGCGTTTTAAAAAAACATCGGCTAACGCCGAGCGCTTCGCTTGTTTTGTTTTTGCTTTTTTATTTATGGCAAAATTTTAGCAAAATGCGAAAAGGTTAATGCAACGCCGTCATTCGCAAGGGAGCGTTAGCGAAGCGAAGAATCCCCCGCCTGGTGAGCGAGTAAAAAGTCAAATTCAAGAAAAAGCGAATTTTGACAAATTCC
>DCIZ01000091.1:15570-22983 GCA_002317305.1 Campylobacter sp. UBA1713 | reverse complement strand
TCCGTTTTCTGTTTTCTGCATTCTGTTTTCCGAAAGGAAGAAGCCCCTGCCTGGCAAGGGCGAAGAGTCGTTAAATTTGAGATTTTTACGATATAATATCGCATTTAGGCAAATTTGGCGGAGTGGAAAATGGATCTTTTAGATATACAAAACGGCGAAACGAAAACATTAGAATTCAAAAAAGAGTTGCCTAGCGATTCTTCAAAATGGATAAAAACCATCGTTGCTTTTGCAAATGGTGCTGGCGGCAAGCTTGTCATAGGCGTTTCAAACAGACGTGAAATCGTGGGCGTTTTGCCAGATGTGGACATTTTTGCACTTCGGGACAAAGTGAGCGACACCATCGCACAGATGTGCGAACCGCAGGTGATGTTTGACATATATCAAGAGTCGTTTGGCGATAAATTTGTGGTTGTTGTAGAGGTTTTTCCCGGAAACAACACGCCGTATTTTATCAAATCTCTCGGAAAAGAAAATGGAACTTTTGTTAGGCTAAACGCTACTACAAGAAACGCAGATTCTGCTACACTGGACGAACTAGAGCTTCGCAAAAAACGAAAATCTTACGATGAACTTCCTATGTTTGAGCTAGACGTTAATGACGATGACATAAACTATCTTTGCGATGATTTCTCAAAAAAAGCACAAATTCAAATTTCAAAAGAACATCTGTTTAATTTTCGTTTGCTTCAAAAGCACGAAAATATAGTAGTCGCCACGAGGGCTTATGCTATATTTTTAGGCAAACATGACTATCTTTCTAGGATTCGATGCGCTAGATTCAAAGGAACTGACCGCGTGCATTTTATAGACAAAAAAGATTTTGATGGACCTTTGCTGGGGCAGATAGAAGGCGCTTACAAATTTGTTCTTGGGCACATAAACATGGCGGTAAACATTAAAGGCATCGTTCATGACGAGGTGTATGAACTGCCCACAGCGGCACTTCGTGAGCTAATAATAAACGCGGCTATTCACAGAAACTACGCAAAAAGCGAAAGCGTGCAGGTGGCGGTCTATGACGACAGGGTTGAGGTTTCTAGTCCGGGCGGAATGTTTGGGAGTTTGACACTTGACGAGGCGCTTTTGGGGCGGTCGTCGATTCGCAACCGCATAATAGCCAGTGTGTGCGAAAAGTTAAGAGTGGTCGAGGGGTGGGGAAGTGGCTTAAAGCGTGTGTTTGGGCTTTGTGCAAAAAGCGGCGTTAGGGCGCCTGTTTTTGAGGAAGTCGGCGACATGTTGCGTGTGAATTTTTATCGACCGAGTTTTGGTGGTGGCGAGAATTTGGCGCAAGATGAGCTGAAAAATGGCTTTATAAATGACCTTACAAATGAGACGACAAATTTAAATGCCCCGACAAATGACCCTAAAAATCTTTTTGACCTAATAAAACAACGCCCAAATGGTAGTTACGAGGATTTTGCTAAAATTTTACACGTTTCGACTGCGACCATAAAACGAAAAATAGCCGAGCTAAAAAGCAGTGGTAAGATAGTCAGAGTTGGTGCGAACAAAAACGGCAGATGGGCGGTAGTGGCGTGAGTGGCGTGAGTGCGTGTGGATTGCGGAGTGCGTTCGGATTGCGTTCGGATTGCGGAGTGCGATTATCAAAAAAGCATAAATAAACGCTGTCATTCGCAAGGGAGCGTTAGCGACCGAAGAATCCACCACCTGGTTAGCGAGTAAAAAGTCAAATTCACGAAAAAGCGAATTTGTCAAATTCCGTTTTCTGTTTTCTGCTTTCCGTTTTCCGTTACCGCCGTCATTCGCAAGCGTTGCGTTAGCGAAGCGAAGAATCCCCCGCCTTTTGAGCGAGTAAAAAGTCAAAGTCACGAAAAGGCGAATTTTAAAAATTCACTTTTTGTGAATTTGTAGATTCTTCGCCCTCGCCAAGCAGGGGATTCTTCGGTCGGCTACGCCTCCCTCAGAATGACGGCGTTTTAAAAAAACATCGGCTAATGCCGAGCGCTTCACTTGTTTTGTTTTTTTATTTATGGCAAAATTTTAGCAAAATGCGAAAAGGTTAATGCAACGCCGTCATTCTGAGGGAGCGTTAGCGACCGAAGAATCCCATGCCTGACGAGGGAGCAGAATCTTTAAATTTGAGATAAAAGCGAATTTTACAAATTTGCTTTTTTGTGAATTTGGCTTTTTACTCGCTCAAAAGGCGGTGGATTCTTCGGTCGCTAACGCTCCCTCAGAATGACAGCGTGGTTTATTTATTATTTAATATAAATTTTTCACACTCTTAACAACCTACAAAAAACATAAATTTCAGAAAAATTCACAAAACAGCTAATTTTTAAGATTCCGTTAAAAAAAAAGATATAATCACCTAGCTGATATCTTATCGGCAAAATTTAACAAAAGGGACTACATGAGTGCAAATTTTGACAAGATTCAAAAAGATTTGTTGGAGTTTTTCGAATTTGTTTTGGAAACTTGTGAGAGTAGCAAAAACGGTGGATGTAAGATTGCGGCGCTTGGACTTTATAACCATGGCAAAAGTACGCTACTCAACCAACTTACAGGAGACTACAAATGCGAGACTTTTAAAGTGGCTGACAAGCGGGAGACAACAGTAGAAAAACACGTGCAAAGTGGTGGTGTGGAGTATGTAGACACACCAGGACTAAACGCAGATGACTACGACACAAAGACGGCACTAAAAGCGATAAACGCGTCAGATCTATATCTTTTTGTGCACAACGCAAAAACAGGTGAGTTAAGCAAGCCAGAGGTGGATTTTTTGAAAGAAGTTTCGAAAAATTTGGACGCGAAAGAGTTTTTGAAAGCTTGCATCTTTGTTTTAACAAAAGCTTCTCAGGTAACAGACAAAGAGGTTGAGGGTGAAAAAAAGCGCATCGTAGAGCAGTTAAGATCGAAAGCGATATTTGGCGTAGATGTGCCTATAAATATCATTAGTGTTGATTCTGTGAGTTATGCGAAAGGCAAGCTAGAAAACAAGCAGTTACTAGCCAAAAAGGGTAACATAGATGCTTTAAAAGAGATGATAAATTTGGTTGTTGAAGAAGTTGATATAGAAGCAAAAAAGCAAGCTGAAATTTGTGCAATGGCAGATGTTTTGATGGCAGACATGGCGGTTTGTGAGCGAGAGCTGGATGCAGAAAAAGCAACGTTGCAAGATGAGTACGATTCTATCAAAAGTGAATTTGATGAAGCGGTTGCGAGGTATCATGAAATTCGTGAAGAGATTCGTGATTTGGAGAGACGTATTGAGAGAAAGCAAGAAAAGCTTTATAATTTGTAAGATAACAACTAAAATTTAAAGGATAAAACATGGCATTACCTTGGTTGATTGGTGGAGCGATAGTAGCAGGAATTGCAGCACTTGCAAGCGACAGCAAAGAAGAAAAAGCAAAAAAAGCGCTAAAAAAAGAGCTAGAAAGTGATATAAAGAAATTGGAAGATAAAAAAGAACGCAAAGAGGATGAACTAGCAGAACAAGGAGTTTACATTAATTCTAAATTTAATGGCGGTAGTTTGATTTCGCTTTTTAATTTTAGTAATAACTTTACATCTCAAAAGCTGACAAATTTGAAAAATGAGATTCAGGTTTTGGACTTCAAACTTGAATTTTTAAGTGAATTGAGTGAGTTTTTGCAAGAGTTACAAACATTAGAGATTTATGAGATTGATGAAGATGATGTAGAAGAACAACGTCTTCTTGTTTCAAAAATCAAAGAACTATCAGAAGATGGGTGGCGCGATCTTATTTCAGAAATCAAAGAACAAGAGGTTTAGTAATGCTGCAACAACATAAGACAAAATTTTACAAAGAGCTTGAAAAACTTCAGCCACGTCGTGCAAAAGTAGAGCAAGAACGCACAAAACTTCAAGAAATAGCAGATAAATTTGAAGTCAGTTTGCAAAGTAAAAACGTTAGCGTAAAAAATAAAGAGATTCAAGATAAGCTTGAAAGCTTTAAAAAAAGTCTAACAAAAAAAGTTCAAATTTGGCAAGATAAGTTTCGGCAAGATACGAAACAAGAGAAATTTCAGTCGGATTTACAAAAATCGTTCATCGTTATCATTTACGGCAAGGTAAAAGCAGGCAAGAGCACGCTGGGGAATTTTGTGGCGGCAAACAAGCTAAAAGAGCAGGAGATTCGCTTTACCATCTACGACGACAAAGGCGAAGCAGAGCGCTTAAAAGAGCTGGTCGAATTTAAGACAGACATTTTAGAATGCACAGCGCAAATTCAGCTTTTTAGTCTGGCGAGTTTGGCGTGGGTGGACACTCCCGGACTTAGTTCCATGACGGGCGCAAACGGCGAGCTAGCGAGGAGCTACATAAACAACGCAGATTTTGTCATCTTTCCTACATCGTCAGATTCGCCTTTGCAACAAGACGAGATAAGGCAGATAAAGGAGCTAGTAAGTTTGCTAAACAAGCCATTTTCTTTGTTTATCACCAAATCTGACAAAACAGAAGAAGATGAAGTTAATGGTGAAATGGTAAAAATTTTACTAAATAAGAGTGAAGAAAATAGGCGAATGCAAGAGGATGATGTAAAACAGCGTCTTGAAAGTTGCGTAGATGTGCGGTCAAATATACTTGGCGAGATTATCTCGTTTTCGGTATTTACTGCAAAAGAGGGGCTAAAAAACGGCGATTCTAAACTTTATGCTGAAAGTAATATAGAGAAATTTTATGAGCTTTTGAGTGAAAAAGTGCTCGTAAAAGCAGATAAGCTAAAAAGCGAAGCGCCGTTTAAAGGTCTTGTTGGTCTAATAGATGGTGTTTTGAATAGCGATTCGCTAAAAGAGTTAAAAAGTGAATTTAGCGAGTTAAGCAATGAAGTTAAAAAGATAGAGAGAAAAATTTCAGAGCTAAAGCCGGATTTGCAACACAAGATGAAAACTGTCATTTCAAAAATTATAGATGCAAATGAAGATAGTTTGAGTGCGGGCAATTCAAGACAAAAATTTGAATCTATGTCGGAGCAAATAAAAGACAAAATCACGCAAATAACAGGCGATATGGTTGCAAAAGTAATGGAGGAGTTTGACAAAAATGCGCTTAGTATTTTGAATTTTTCATCTGAAGGTTTTGGCGTTTCAAACAGATATATTTCGGTAGTAGTTGAGCCTGGATTATTTGAAAAAGCTTGGCGTGGGGTGAAAAGAGTGTTTGGTTACGATACTCCTGACGACATAAAAAAATTTGCAGCTGGTGATAACAGACAGGAGCTTTTAAACAAATTTAACAAAATGCAAAGCGAATTTTACACTGGTAGTTACATTAATGATGTAGAAAATGCCATTAGGGAAAATTTGGTTAAGCCATTTGGTGAGATTTTGGAGAGTTATGGTAAAAGCATCGAAAAATTTGAAAAAGATTTAAAGCTCTTTGAAGAGCATCTTACAAAGGATTCAACATGCTAAACGAGATAGATTCATACGCACGCATCGCTAGCGAGTTACGAACATTAGCGCCGAGACTGGCAAAAAACGGCATCGTAACCAACGAAAACGTGGTTTTGCAGCTTTGCGAAAACATAGACGCAAAACTAGCAGACTTTAAGCCAAATTTGATGGTTTACGGCTGCTACAATGCAGGCAAAAGCACGCTACTAAACGCCATTTTTGGCGAAGTAAAAGCCAAAATGGGCGACACGCCAGAGACCTACAAAGTAGACGAATATGACTTTAAAGGCTACCGCATCTACGACACGCCGGGACTTCATGCGCCCATAGAGCACGAGGAGGTTACACAAGCACACTACAAAAAGTGCGAAGCGGTGATGTTTGTCATGAGTAACGACTCGGGCTTTGAGGAGAGTTACATTTACGACAAAATTCGCCAAATAGTCCTAGACAAAAAACCGCTCATAGTCGTCCTAAATGACAAGCGTGGCTTTGGCGCAGATTCAGCGGAAGTGGCAAGGCAAAAGGCGAGAATCATGGAGAATCTTGCAAAGCTAAATTTAAGTGTAGAAGAAGTCAGCAAAATTCGCCTCATAGCCGTAAATGCCACAAGCGCACTAAAAGGCAAGCTAGAAAACAAGCGACTTTTGGTGGAGAGTAGCAACATAGCACAGCTTGAGGATTTTCTCTTTAAATGCCTAGAAAATAGCGGTCGAGTTGATATTATTAGGACGTTAAATTCGCACATAAAAGGCGTGGTAGAAGGGTGGTTGGGCGTTGTAAATTCAAAAGAGCAAGACGAGGAGATTCGGCGTGTAAAAGAGCTCATAGCAAAGCTAGATGAACAAAGTAGCGAGACGAGGAGGCGGGTGGCACAGGTAGTTAGGCTAGAAATTTCGCCTTTGGAGGTCGAGCTAACGCAGGCTTTTCTTAACAAAAGTGGTAGCACGGAGAGCATCGTAAAGCGGCGCGTGGATCAGGCGGTAAAAAGCATCGAGAGTGAATTTGACGTTATGAAAGGTCAGCTAAAAAACGCTTGCGAAGAGTTTTCGATGATGCCTGTGGAGTTTAAGCCTTCTGTGGAGAGTGAGAGTGTATTGGCTAGTGTAGGCTCGCTTTTGACGACACTTTTGGCGAGTTTTCCGCATATTTTTGCGAAGATTGCGGCGTTTGTTGTGCCGTTGCTTCAGGGTTTGACTTCGTTTTTGTCGGCACGTGAGCAAGAGAAAGCAAACGTGCTAGCGGCACAAAACGCAGCGCAAGAGATATGTTATAAAGTTTCAGAAGGACTTACTAGCCAAGCGGTAAATTTGGTAAAAGAGAATTTTGACAACAGCAAAGCAAAACTGGAAAGAGAGTTAAGCGAGCGAGTTTCGGACAAAAATGAGCTAGAAATTTTGCGCGCTGGTCTTTCTGGCGCTTTGGCAAAACTTCCTGTGGCGTGAGTGGCGTAAGGAGGCAAATTTGGCGGGCGGTAAATTTGGAGATTTTCCTTGTTACAAGTGTGGTGCGTGCTGCAAAAATGTTTGGCGGTCTAGCCAGACGAAGTGGCTTGACAGGGGCGACGGGACGTGTGTGCATTTTGACGACGAGCGTTTACTTTGTAAGTGTTACGAGACACGTCCGCTTGTGTGCCGAGTCGATGCGATGTATGAGAAATTTTATGCGGACAAATTTACGTGGGACGAATTTGTGGAGATGAATTTGCGTTGTTGCGCGGCTTTGTGTTCAGAATGATGAGTGCGGAGTGCGGAATACGGAATGCAGAAATTTACGATTCTCTAGAATCGACAAGCGAAGCCGTCATTCTGAGGGAGGCGTAAGCCGACCGAAGAATCCCCCGCCTTGTGAGCGAGTAAAAAGCCAAAACAAGCGAAGCGCTTTTTGCAAAGCAAAAATGTTTCTTTAAATTCACGAAAAGCAAATTTATAAAATTCCGTTTTCCGTTTTCCGTTTTCCGAATGGGGTCGCAGGGGCGATAGCCTCCGCCCACCGTCCCGCCGCCGTTTTTCTTTGAGATTTA
>DCIZ01000091.1:12662-15564 GCA_002317305.1 Campylobacter sp. UBA1713 | reverse complement strand
AAAGAAAAACGGCGGCGGGACAAAAATAAAAAGCGTTAGCTTTTTACATATCTGAAAACAGAGTGCGGAGAACGGAAAACAGAATTTGTGAAAATTTGCTTTTTTGTAAATTTTAAGATTCTTCGCCATCGCCAGGCGGGGGATTCTTCGGTCGGCTTCGCCTCCCTCAGAATGACGGCGGTAACAGAAAATGGAGTGCGGAGAACGGAAAACAGAAAACAGAATTTGTGAAAATTTGCTTTTTTGTAAATTTTACGATTCTACTCGCTCAAAAGGCGGGGGATTCTTCGGCGAGCTAACGCTCACCTTGCGAATGGCGGCGACAACAAAAATGGAATTTGCGTAACTTCACTTTTAGATAAATTTATACACACTTACAAACCAAACTCACCCGTTTTTTGCTATGACTTTCACGTGCAAAATGAGTGCGAAAAAGAGCACAGCAAGCCCGACTAAAAAGGTAAAAAGGTCTATCTGCTTGTGTGTAACGAGTATGTTGATGGTAACGCCGATGGGAGTTACGGCGTTGTTCATGATGCCCAGCGTGCCCGAGTCTACCATCGTTCCGCCCTTGTTCCACAAAAAGTAGCCGATGCCTGTCGTTACTGTGCCTAGCCAAATGAGCGCGAGTAGCTGCGGAAGTCCGAGGCTGGTCTTTGTCGTGTCGCCAAAAAACAAAAAAGCGACCGAGATGGCGAGTGCCGCGCCGATGAAAAAGAAGCCAAAAACCTCTTTTTGTTTCACGGGCTGAATTTCGTTTAGGCGTTTGTAGGCGGCTTGTCCGAAAGCGAAGCAGATGTTGGCGCATTGTGAAAAGATGAGCCCGACTAGAAAATTTGTCGAACCCATGTTGCCTTTTGACTCGATGATGCAGACGCCGGCGACTGCTAAAAGTGCGGTGAGGAGGTATTTGGCTTTAAACTGGCGGTGAAATGCGTCATAAATGAGCGTAACGTATATGGGTGTAAACGCCATCAAAAGTGCGACTGTCGCGCCGCTGAGGTAGTTGAACGACTGAAAAAAGAAGATGTACATGCCGCCTATTTGCGCAGCGCCAAGTGCTATCATTTTGAGTTTTATCGAATTTGGAGTTTTCCAGTTTAGAAAAGGGAGAAAAACGAGTGCGGCAAACGCGACACGAATGAGCGCGGCGAAGATGTTGTCAACTTTTCCAGCGATGAACAGCTCAATGACAGTAAAAACGGTCGCCCACAAAAAGGCGGTGATGATGAGATATGGCATTTATGTTTTCCTTTTATTTAAATTTTGTTTGGTTTTTGTTGAAAAACCAAAACCGTCGTAAAAAACACTACGAATCTAAATTTACCCGCTCGGTTTCAAACGTTTTTTAAGGGCATCTCTAAAAAACTAGTTTGGCTCAATTTCGAGAAATGTTTTTAGGAGATTTTTGGCTTAAAACGAGGAGAATACTGGCGTATTTGACAAGTTTTAAGGTGAAAATATGCAAAAACAGGCTCGAAAGTGAGCCACTAGCTTTCCGTTTAAGTAGTTTTTAGAGATGCCCTTAAGACTTTCTTTTCTCGATTTTAGACAAAAGTGCCTCAAACATACAAGCTGCTGGGTCTATTAACGGCAGTTCAAAAAGCATTTCGAGTTGCTTTTTTAGGTATGGAAAATGGGTGCAACCTAGCACGATAGCCTCGCACTCGTTAGCCAAAAAATATTCACGTAAAGCGTTCATCTGAGTGTTTTGCATGATGGCTTTTTGTGAGACACCAGCCTCTATCTGACGCACTAAATTCATGTTTGAAACACCAAAAACACTGGCGTTTTTGTTGGCGTTTAAGATGGTTTTTTCGATGCCCGCAAGTGCGATGTTGTTGGCACTAATCACGCCAAAATTCTTAAATTTATGTGCGATATTTTTGTAAATGTCTAGCGGCGTTACGCACAAGATGTGTGGGCGGAGTTTCGTGAAACTCTCAAAGTCAAACGCACCGCTGAGCGAGTTACAATAAACGATAAAGTTGTTTATCTTTTCTTCTAGCATCACGCGTGTAAAGAGCTTGTTTAGGACACGTAGCTTCGCACTTTGGCTCAACTGCTGAAAGATGCACTGCTTGTCGCAATCTTCGCTAATAGAAATTTGGTAAAACTCAAAATCCGCTTTGTGAGTTGGCTCACGCTTCGCCTCTATGTTTTGTGCTACTTTTAGCGCCTCTTCAACCTCTTTTAGTTTTTGTAGCCTCTCTTTCTCTTTTTCACTCCCTTTTGCATTCTCTTTTTCGCTCCATTTTGTGTTTTCTGCTTCGCTTGCTTCGCCCATTTCGCCCATTTCGACATCTTTTCTTTTTTGATGTTTGAAAGTGTTAAATTTGTCGCATATTGCGGTGTTTGTCGTTTTTGTGTTTTTACGCGTGCGCGTATTTTGGTTTTCGCTCATCTGGGCTTCCGTCTCTGCTTCCGCTTCGTCATCTATGCTGTCATCGCCGTCTGCGTTTGTGTCAAATTTGTTACTTCTACTTTCGCCGTTTTTGTTTTTTAAATTTGTGCCGTTTGTGCCGTGAAACAAATTTGCTCTGCTGGTGATGGCTGTTTGGGCATTTTGCGAAACTTCGTGAATTTCGCCCGTTTCGTCTGCTTGAAACGCCTTTACAAACCGACTGGTTTGGGACAAACTTTTGACAAAATTTGTGTAAAAATCAACGCCCATTCTGCTATCTACGGGCGTTCCTGCGATGACTGCGACTTTCATCTTTCTCTCTTTTTGTGGTCTTGGCGTCTAACCAGAAAAGCCCGATTCTACCTTTAAATTTATTTAAACTTGCTTAAGGGCACCTCTAAAAAACCATTTAAGTAAATTTGGTGGCTTTCTTTCGAATTTGTTTTTCGAGGAACTTCGTTTGTATATTTTTACCTTAAAATTCGTCAAATACGACAG
>DCIZ01000091.1:0-12558 GCA_002317305.1 Campylobacter sp. UBA1713 | reverse complement strand
GTTTTTAGAGATGCCCTTAAAATTTGCAAAAACCGACCAAAAGAGTGTGGTTTTGTTAGTCGATCATTTTTATCATTTTGGCTCGGTAGATGGCAGCCTCTTCTGGCACTCTAAAACGCTCTGCTATTTTTTTTATCGTGTTAAAACCATCGTTTACATCCTTGACAAAATTCTCAAATTTCATTAAAATAATCGCCGCAAAGTCGTTTGCATCACTCTCTTTTTCGTCATTTGCCAAATCGCTTTTAAATAGCACGCCGTCCTCTAAATTTCTGTGCTCTATAAGGTAAGATTTGTGTAGACAGTAGTGCCCAAACTCGTGAGCAAGCGTAAATCTTTTGTAAATCTCTGGGTGATACTCGTTTATCGTAATAATAAAAATTCCGTCTTTATACTCTATCTTACCGCTTTCAAAACCTTTTAACTTCGAGTCTTCTTTTACTTCAATATCGTCAAAAGTTTCTACATATTTAAAAATGTCAAAAAACGGCGATGTTCTGATGTTTTTCTTTTTGGCGTCTTTAAAAACATTTGTTGGTCTTGTTAAATCTAAACTCATGCATGATCCTTTTCTTTTTCAGATTTTGAAATTTTATTGTTTATTAGAAGTGCCTCAAATTGTGCAAGTGTCTTTGATTTTGATTTAAAATATGTGTAAGTGTATCTAAAAATTGCTTACATAGTGCTTTATTTTTTGTAGAAAATTTTTGTAGCCAACTGACTGATTTGGCAAATTTAAGAATCAAAAAAAATCATAAGAAACAAAAATAAAGATAGACAAATAAAAAACTTAAATATAAGAAAAACATAAAACAAATTTGGTGACCCCTACGAGACTCGAACTCGTGTTACCAACGTGAGAGGCTGGTGTCCTAACCGCTAGACGAAGGGGCCAACAATGGAGAAAAATAAAAAAAGAAAAAAGCGTTTCAGAGTGTTTAAAGTCTAAAAATATTTAAAACATTTGGCAAAAACTTAAAATATCTAACCATAAAACACACATAGCATAACGCTTAAACAGACATAAGACAAACCGAACTGAACGCTTAAAACATTTAACCTAACATCTAACTAAATACTACACATAGCTAAACACCTGACATGTAGTTAAAACACTTGGCTAGATATATTACGATTTTAGCAACTTTCAAAACACGCAAAACATAAAAGTGCAAAAACGCTAGTTAAAACGCAAAGGTTCAGAAAAACGCAAACCAAAAACAAAAAGTTTAAAAAACGCCTGAAACAAACAAACAAACCAAAAGTTAAAAGCGTTAAAAAACTATTGCCATTGGTAAGATTGAGCAGAAAGGAGGGAAAGCTCAAAATTGCCAAAGGCAAGTGGTGCCCCGTGTAAGACTCGAACTTACGACCCCATCATTAAGAGTGACATGCTCTACCAACTGAGCTAACAAGGCAAATTTAAAAACAACGTAAAAACGTAAAAATGTAAAAAACAAATGGCGCAGCGGACGGGGCTCGAACCCGCGACCTCCGCCGTGACAGGGCGGCATTCTAACCAGCTGAACTACCGCTGCACCTAAAAAAGTGGTGGTCGCTAAAAGACTCGAACTTTTGACATCCACCTTGTAAGGGTGGCGCTCTACCAACTGAGCTAAGCGACCAAAAAAACAAATAAAAATAAACAAAAACTGGCGACCCTTGCATGATTTGAACATACGTTTTTGCACTGAGAATGCAACGTCCTGGGCCAACTAGACGAAAGGGTCAAAACCCTAAACACATGAATTAAAAAAGTGGTGGTCGCTAAAAGACTCGAACTTTTGACATCCACCTTGTAAGGGTGGCGCTCTACCAACTGAGCTAAGCGACCATCACAAAAAAATTCAAAAAAAAGTGGTGTCCCACGTTGGATTCGAACCAACGACCCCCTCCTTAAAAGGGAGATGCTCTACCGACTGAGCTAGCAGGACTTAAAAAAGAAACACGTCCTTTTCCAAAAATGAGCCCGAATTATAGCAAAAAAGTTTTCATTTGTCAAGGGTTTTTTGCAAATTTCTTTAAAAATATTTTTTGACGTGGCTCAAACGCCGAAAATATGGCTTTTGCAGAAAATAAATTTGCACGCAAATTCGAAACAAACAGACCTGTTGGCTATCAAATTTTCTAATTGACAGCAAAAATTTATGCAAAGCAAGGGCATCTCTAAAAAACCATATAACAAAAATTCGCCTTTTCGTGAATTTGACAAATTTACGCCCTGCCAAACAAAAGATTCTTAGAGTAGCAAAGCCACTCTAAAAATGACGGCGTTTGGTTTGAAGATTTTCGGCATATTTACACACCACACCTTCAACACACCAAACACACGCCACATCACTCCTCTATCTTGCCATTCTCTACACGTTTTTTGTAGATCTTTCTAAGCTCCCTAATGTCTTGTTGGACTTCAAAGACACCATGCCAGTGAGCATAGTCAGGCGCGCCCATCAAAGCACCCATTCGCATTCTTCGTCCTTGGTGGTGCCACATGTAGTAGTAGACTTTTTGGAATTCATCGCTCCACTCGTCATCTAACAAGAGTTTTTTCTCTTTTAGGTCAGCTAGCATCTTTTGCGCTTCGGTGATGTAGAAGTTATAAAGCTCCACATGCGCATCGCCCGCTGCAAAGAAATTCTCCACAGTCGCCGTTACGTGGCAAGATTTACAAACTTGCTTCATCTCGCCTCGTGCCGCATCTACGCCTTGTGGATGTCCAGCAAGTGCGTTGCCTACGCTTACTTTGCCCGTTTCAGCAAAGACTTTCGCCGCTGTCTCGTAGCCTTTTGTTCTCAAATTTGACTTAGGCGCCCACAAGTTCCATTTTAGCCTCAAGCTTACGTTGTGTGTCGTTTTTAGCTTGCCGATTCCGCTCATGTGGCAAGTAGCACAAGTCGGTGCTCTGTAGTCTGGCACATCCCATGCATCTGGCGCGCTGTCCCAGTTCCACTTGTCGCCTTCGGCGTTAAATATCTTGCCGTGCATTGAGTTGTTGTAAATTTCAATGTTTGGATGATCTGGTCCTAAGTGGCAAGATGCACAAGCACTAGGTTTTCTCGCCTCTGTTATGCTAAATTTGTGTCCGCTGTGGCAAGATTTGCAGTTGCCCACACTTCCGTCAGGATATGCATTTCCTATGCCGTAGTTTGGCCAGTCCTCTTTTAGCGGACGTCCGTTTTTGTCTAGTCTAATGACCGCACCGTGGCACTGAACGCAGCCAGTGATGCCAGGAGCAAATTTAAGATCTGGGTGATTCGCACCCTCATAAATTTCCATTAGCTCAACTGAACCGCCTTTTGCCGTCTTTGCAAACATCTGCACCGCGCCTCTTGCGTGGCCGCTTTGTTGGAACTCCTCGACCTCATTTGCGTGGCACTTTGCGCAAGTCTTTGGGCTCACCAAAACGCTAATGTCGACGCCGAGTTTCTGGTGGTTGCCTACTGTCTTCATAGGGCTGTCAGCCTTTACTTGGTGGCAGTCTACACAGCTTACGCCCACGTGTGCGTGGCGTGAATTTTTCCAGTCAGCGATGATTCCGGGAGTTTTCTCCATGTGGCACTCCACACACTTAACTGCCGTTTCGCTCAAATTTCGGTCTATTTTCATCGTTTTACCGAAGTTTATATCACCGACATTTGCAGCAAAAGCCGCCGCCACAAAAGCAGCAGCCAAAAAGATCTTTTTAAACATCTTTTTCTCCTTACAAATTTACTTTTTCAACGAATCACTAAATTTCTTTAAGTGAAAACCTAAATTCTTGTGTCCAACGTTTTCGTGGCACTCAACACACTTTTTGTTTATGTTTTTCGCGAAATAATCTTTGTGTGGCAAAAACGCCTTTTGGTTTTTTGCAGAGACACTTTGTAGATCTTCGTGACAACTCAAACAACCGCTGTCAAAGACAAAATCAGCCCGATTCTTTCTGTGTGCTTCCCAGTCTTTGTGTTCTGGATCGCCAAAAAGAGTGATCGCACCTTCTACGATTCCGTTGACAGATTTTTTGTATGCGTATTTAAGTATGTTGTCGTGTGGCAAGTGGCAAGCGGCACACTCGGCTTTTACGCCGACTTTGTTTTTGCCGCCGTGGACGTCTTGTAGATATGACTCATACATAGGCGTCATGGAGTGGCATGATTTGCAAAAACCATCACCACCGGTAACATACATAAACTGAGCTACGCCAAGAGTTAGAGCACTTCCCAAAATAACACCGACAACGGCGATTCCGAAAATTTTTTTCTTGCTCAAATTTGGCTCCTTAACGATTTTTCGTGGGATTTTAACAGAATCTTAACGACTTTTCAATGATTTAAATCAATTATTAATATGTAATAAATAAGAGAGAAGTTATATGAAATAAACCTATCTGAGTAGGCTGGCTTTGGATTTTTTGGAAAATGAACACTTGCAAAAATTTAGATAAAGCAAATTTTGGTAAAAAGCTAACGCTTTTTTATAGTCCCGCCACCGTTTTTCTTGTCGATAAATCTCAAAGAAAAACGGTGGCGGGACGGGCGGACGGGGGCTACGCCCCTGCGACCCCATTTTTGAAAACGGAGTGCAGAAAACAGAAAACAGAATTTGTCAAAATTTGCTTTTTCGTAAATTTGACTTTTTTCGCCCTCGCCAGGCGAAGGATTCTTCGCTTCGCTACCTCTTGATCATGGCGTTTTTTTAACGTTATAAACTCAAATTTACAAAACCAACTTCGCCACAAACGCCATCAAGTAAGCCACGCCACAGCTAAGCAAAAAGAGAAATCCCGCATATTTCCAGCCGCCAGCCTCACGTGAAAAGACCGTAGTCGCCGCTAGGCATGGATTGTAAAACATGACAAACAAAACATAAGCTATAGCCGTGCTAAAAGGAATCTCTGTTTTTATGATGCCAGAAAGCCCTTCACTCTCCTCGTCCTCTTCGCCGCCCAGCGAGTAGAGCACGCCCATCGTCGAGATCATCACCTCTTTTGCCGCCAGTCCGCTCACCAAACTCACGCTAAGCCGCCAGTCAAACCCAAGCGGCGAAAAAACAGGCTCTAAAAATTTGCCCGCTTGCCCTAAGTAGCTCGCCTCCAAAAGTGCATTTGCCCGCGCGTTTTCCTCTTGTGAAAGCATCTCTTTTAACATCTCTTTTTCTCTTAAATTTGAATTTGCCGCCATTTCGCTTTTTGTCGATTCTATCTTTGCATCAAAACTCTTTGCCACACTTTCGTCCGCTCCAAAGTTACTCGCAAACCACACTAAAAGCGAAGCGGCTAAGATAAACGTGCCCGCTTTTTTCAGATACATTTTTGCCTTGTTCCACACCATAAACCAAACGAGCCGAAAAGATGGCATGCGGTATTTTGGCATCTCCATCACAAAAGGTTCATCTGCGCCACGAAACGCCGTAAGACGCAAAATTTTTGCCAAAACCAAACCCACCAAAGCACCAAAGATATATATGCAAAATAGCCAGTTGCCCGCACTCTCTTTTGAAAAAAGCGCACCGACAAAAAGCACGTAAACGGGCAGCCTAGCGCCACAGCTCATGAAATTTATGATGAAAAGCGTAAGCAGGCGGTCTTTTCTGTTTTTTAGCATGCGTGTCGCCATGAAAGCTGGCACCGAGCACCCAAAGCCCGTTACAAGCGGAATGAAGCTTTTGCCGTGCAAACCAAATTTGTGAAAAAAGCCGTCTAGCAAAAACGCCACGCGCGCCATGTAGCCTGTCGTTTCTAGCAAAGCGATGCCCAAAAACAAAATGATGATGTTTGGCAAAAAGAGCAAAACCGCGCCCACGCCGTTTATGGCGCCATCTGCTATGATGCTAGAAAGTGTCTCATTTGGCACGACCTCTTTTACCCACTCGCCAAGCGCCGTGTAGCCCTTTTCTATCCAGCCCATCGGAATGTCGCCGAGTGTAAAAGTGAGCTGAAAAAGTAGCCACATAAAGAGTAAAAAGATGGGAATTCCCGCCCATTTGTTTATGAGGATGCGGTCGATGAGCGGCGTTTTGTTGCGCTCTTTTGGTGTCTCATAACGCACAGATTCTCTTATGGCGCCCTCCACAAAGGCGACAGAATCGCTCATAAAGATGGCTTTTATGTTAAACGTGTTGTGTGAGATGTAAATTTGCTTTAAACTCAAATTTACCATTTCGCAAAGCTCGCTGTAAACGGCTTTGTCGTGCAAAGCTGCCGCCGTGCTGTCCTCTTGACGAAGGAGCGAGATGGCGAGGGCACGAGGGCTGGCAAAGGCGTTTAGGTTTGGGTCATTTTTTGCCTGTATGAAGTCGCAAAGCTTTTCCACTTCACTCTCTATGCTCTCGTCAAAGATGCGTTTGTTTGGCTTTTTTGGTGCTTCGTGCGTTTGGACTATGAGCTCTAAAAGTTTTGTTAAGTTAAATTTGGTATTTGCCGAAACGAGCACGCACGGGACGTTAAAAAGCTCTGTGAGCCTTTGCGTGTCTATGTTTATGCCCTCTTTTTGTGCTTCGTCAGCCATGTTTAGTGCCATGAGGAATTTCTGTTCACTCTCTAGTAGCTGCGTGGTTAAAAGTAGGTTTCGGCTGAGGTTTGTCGCATCGACTATGTTTAGCACGAGGTCATAAGTGCCGTTTTGTAGAAACGAGCGTGTTACCTTTTCCTCTTCGCTGTAGCCGTGCAAAGAGTAGGTGCCGGGCAGGTCTATGATCTCTATTTGGTAATCTTTAAAAAACGCTACGGCTTCGGCTTTTTCTACCGTTACGCCAGCGAAATTTCCCACACGCATGTTTGCATCGCAAAGGGCGTTTATGAGGAGGCTTTTGCCTACATTTGGCTGTCCTACGAGTGCTAGTTTTATCTTTTTTTTGGTTGAGTTTGTCATTTTTTTACCTTTTTTAGTTTAGTTATAATAATCATTATCAATTTATATGTGTTAAATTGGGTCGCAATAGTTTGCCTATATGACCCAAATTTAATTCGTTTACAAATTTTTAAATTTGTGAAATTTCTATCTTTGCCGCCTCGTCTCTACGCAAGATGACACAGCTTCTGTCAAGCTCAACGGCGATGGTCGAATTTGACGGACCACTTTTTACTCGAGTGATCTTTTTGCCAACAAAAAAACCAAAACTATAGAGGCGTTCTAACATCTCATCGTCTGCGTTTACAAAAGATATCTTTGCGCTGTTGCCATCTTTCAGATCCACCAAATTCATAATAATTCCTTTTTAATAAAAATTCTGATTTTGAAAATAATTATCAAATTGTATCGAAATAAGCTTAAATGAAAATTATGTAACGGAATGCGGAATGCAAAATTTACAAAAATTCGAATTTTTCAAATTTTAGATTCTCCACCACTCTTTAATCTGCATTTTGCATTCCGCACTCCGAAACGGGGTCGCAGGGCAAAGCCCCCGTCCGCCTGTCCCTCGCCACCGATTTTTGAGCTTTAGCGAAAAAATCGGTGGCGAGGGACTATAAAAAAAGCGTTAGCTTTTTTACCTATCGGAAAACGGAGTGCGGAAAACAGAAAACGGGATTTTGTAAAAATTTGCTTTTTCGTGAATTTTAAAGATTCTTGCGCATAGCCAGGCGGGGGATTCTTCGGTTTTACCTCAGAATGACGGCGTTGATTTGTCGATTCTGTTTAATTGTGAATTTCCGTTTTCCGCATTCCGCACTCCGTATGTGTAAAAAAGTAACATCTTAACGTTTTTATAATACAAACTTAATTTAGATTCAGATTAAAAATAGTAAAATACAAATTTATCACAAATTAAAAGGACAAAACATGGCTAAGTTTAAAACTATGGACGGCAATGAGGCTGCTGCTTATGCGGCTTACCCTTTTACGGAGGTTGCAGGAATTTACCCTATTACTCCTAGTTCGCCGATGGCAGACTTTACAGATGCGTGGTCAGCACAAGGCAAGAAAAATTTCTTCGGCACAAGTGTAAAAGTGGTCGAGATGGAGAGTGAAGCAGGTGCGGCTGGCGCTGTTCATGGCTCACTTCAAGCGGGCGCTTTGACTACCACCTACACCGCTTCACAAGGGCTTTTGCTAAAGATCCCAAACATGTATAAGATCGCTGGACAGATGCTTCCGTGTGTCATTCACGTAAGTGCTCGCTCGCTAGCAGCACAAGCGCTTTCTATATTTGGCGACCATCAAGACATCTACGCTTGCCGCCAAACAGGCTTTGCGATGCTTTGTTCAAACAGCGTTCAAGAGGTGATGGACATAGCAGGCGTGGCGCACCTTAGTGCCATAAAAGGCAAAGTGCCGTTTTTGCACTTTTTTGACGGTTTTAGAACGAGCCACGAAATTCAAAAAGTAGAGCTCATAGACTACGATGCGATGGAAAAACTCCTTGACAAAGACGCCATCAAAGAATTTAGGCTAAATTCAGTGAATCCTGACCACCCAAAAACTCGCGGAACTGCCCAAAACGATGACATCTACTTCCAAACCAGAGAGCTTTCAAACAGCTATTACAACGCACTGCCTGACATTGTAGCGGGCTATCTTTCAGAAGTCTCAAAGATCACAGGACGAGACTACAAACCTTTTAACTATTACGGTGCACCAGATGCTGAAAGAGTAGTCATCGCGATGGGATCAGTAAATGAGTGCCTTGAAGAAGTCGTAGACTACCTAAACGCAAAGGGCGAAAAAGTCGGCATCGTAAAAGTCCATCTTTACAGACCTTTCAGTCTAAAATACTTCTTTGACGTCTTGCCAAACAGCGTAAAAAAAGTCGCCGTTTTAGACAGGACAAAAGAGCCGGGCGCACTTGGCGAGCCACTCTACCTAGACATAAAAGCGGCATTTTACGGCAGAGAGAATGCGCCTTTGGTAGTGGGCGGGCGTTATGGACTTAGCTCAAAAGATGTAGATCCTTCACAGATGATGGCAGTTTTTGAGAATCTAAATTTGGCTGAACCAAAAGACCACTTTACTCTTGGCATCGAAGATGACGTAACACACACAAATTTACCTTTGGCAAAACCACTAAGCCTTGTAAATGAAAAGTGCATCGAGTGTCTCTTTTATGGACTTGGAGCTGACGGAACTGTGGGCGCAAACAAAAACTCTATAAAGATCATCGGCGACAAAACTGACCTTTATGCGCAGGCTTACTTTGCTTATGACAGCAAAAAGTCAGGCGGTTTTACTAGAAGCCACTTGCGTTTTAGCCCAAAACCTATTCGCGCTACTTACCTCGTTTCGCGTCCTGACTTTGTGGCGTGTTCGGTCGCTGCATACCTCGAAATTTATGACGTTGTCGATGGACTAAAAGATGGCGGAACGTTTTTGCTAAATTCCATCTGGGATGCAGACGAGACAGTAAAGCGAATTCCAAACAAAGTGAAAAAACTTCTAGCAGAGAAAAAGGCGAAATTTTTCATCATAAACGCTACAAAACTCGGCGTCGAGATAGGACTAGGCAACAGAACAAACACCATCATGCAGTCAGCTTTCTTTAAACTAGCTAAGATCATTCCGTTTGAAGAGGCGCAAACCTACATGAAAGAATACGCGAAAAAGACTTACGCGAAAAAAGGCGATGCCATCGTAGAGATGAACTGCAAAGCCATAGACGTAGGTGCTGACGGGCTTGTGGAGGTAGAGGTAAAACCAGAGTGGGCAAATTTGGAAGTTGCTAGCACAAACAGCGAAGTAAAATACCAAGGTAGCGAATTTGTCGAAAAAGTGGTAAAACCTATTAACGCAGCACGTGGCAACGAACTTCCTGTTTCGGCATTTTTAGGTTACGAAGATGGACACTTTGAGGCGGGCACGACAGAGTTTGAGAAGCGTGGCGTGGGCGTTATGGTGCCAAAATGGATAAAAGAAAACTGCATCCAGTGTAACCAGTGTGCCTTTGTTTGTCCGCACGCTGTCATTCGACCTTTCCTCATAAACGAAGAGGAGATGGTAGCAGCACCTGCTGGCTTTGCTGACACGGTTTTGGAGGCAAAAGGCAAGGATTTTGCTGGACTAAAATACAAAATTCAAGTTAGCCCGCTTGACTGCACAGGTTGTGAGCTTTGTGCGCAAAACTGCCCTAGCAAAGAGAAGTCGCTCGTGATGGTGCCACTAGGTGAAGAGCTTGAGCGTGGCGTTCAGACAAATGCTGACTATGCGTTCAAAAAAGTTACTTACAAAGATGACATTTCTGGCAAAGATAGCGCGAAAAATGCTATGTTTGCGCAGCCACTTTTCGAATTTAGCGGTGCGTGCCCGGGTTGCGGCGAAACGCCATACATCACGCAGCTTACACGGCTTTTTGGCGAGGAGATGCAGGTAGCGAACGCGACAGGCTGTAGCTCTATTTACGGCGGTTCAGCGCCTTCTACACCATACCGAAAGTCAAACAAAAACGGGCATGGCGTAGCGTGGGCAAATTCGCTTTTTGAGGACAATGCGCAGTTTGGACTAGGCATGAAGATAGCTAGCGACACTTTAAGAGACCGCGTAGAAAAAGTTATGCGTGAGACTTTAAACGAAGTGCCAAACGCTTTGGCAGCGCTTTACAACGAGTGGCTAGCAAACCGCGAGAGTTATGCGGCGACTTTGGCGGTAAAAGAGAAACTCTTGCCTTTGCTAAACGCAAACCAGGACGTCAAAGGTGTAAAAGATTTGCTTTGTTTGCAAAGCTACATCACCAAAAAGTCGCAGTGGATAATAGGCGGAGATGGCTGGGCTTATGACATAGGTTACGGCGGACTTGACCACGTCATAGCAAGCGGACAAAACGTAAACATTTTGGTGCTAGACACAGAAGTCTACTCAAACACAGGCGGACAAAGCTCAAAATCTAGCCGTTCTGGCTCTATAGCGCAGTTTACCGCTGACGGCAAAAAAGTCCAGAAAAAAGACTTAGGACAGATAGCCATGACTTATGGCAATGTATTTGTAGCACAGATAAACTCAAACGCTAGCCAAGCAAACGTCATAAAAGCCTTTGCAGCAGCAGAAGCCTACAACGGCGTGAGTGTTATCATCGCCTACAGCCCTTGCATCGCGCATGGCATAAAAGGCGGACTAGCAAAGTCAGGCACACACGCTGAGCTTGCGACAAAGTGCGGTTATGTTCCTACATACATCTATGACCCACGTCTTGCAGCAGAGGGCAAAAACCCACTTAAGATCACGTCAAAAGAGCCAGAATGGGATCTTTACGAGGAATTTTTGCTAAACGAAGTGCGCTACAACGCCATCAAAAAGCTAAATCCAGCACACGCCGATGAGCTATTAGCACAAAACAAAGCAGACGCGCAAAGACGCTACCGCCAGCTAAAACGCATCGCACTTGCGGACTTTAGCGATGAGATCTAGGCGTTAAATTTGCTTTTTGCTTTTTTGCTTTTTTTGTTTTGCTACTGTTTTTTCACGTTTGTGAAATTTGACAGAAATGAGGTCGCAAGGGGAGCGACCTCGCTTTGCGACATCGAAAAAGCACAAACCCAACGCTGTCATTCTGAGGTTGGCAAAGCCGACCGAAGAATCCCCCGCCTGGCGAGCGAGTAGAATCTGCAAATTCACAAAAAAAGCAAATTTTCACAAATTCACTTTTGTCTTAAATTTAACGATTCTACTCCCTAAAATTTCAGGAGATTCTTCGCTAGCACTCAGAATGACGGCGTTGGTTTAAAGATTCTCGCCATCGCAAATTTTTACATCAAATCAACTTCATTTAAGCAAATAATATTACAATCACGCAAATTTACAAAACGGAGCGACAGATGCAAATTTTAGACCTTCTAGGCTACTTTCTCATGTTTTTTGCAGGCGTTTTTAGCGGTTTTATAGATGCCATCGTTGGCGGTGGCGGGCTCATTACACTTCCAGCTTTGCTTGCCTTTGGGCTAGCCCCACACGCTGCGCTTGCGACAAACAAACTCCTCGCCGTTTTTGGTAGCTTTACGGCGATGGTGCGTTTTACGCAAAAAGGCTACATAGATTTTTCGCAAATTTGGCTCGGTTGCCTGTGTGCTTTTGCGGGCTCGCTTTTAGGTGCTTTTGCCGTCCTTCACGTAGACGCTAGCGTGCTTGCTTACCTCGTTCCTATTTTGCTCATCGTCATATTTTTCTACACACTTTTTTCGCCGCGACTTGGGGCAGACGAGGGCAGAAAACGGCTAAATGAGCGGCTTTTTTTGTTGATTTTTGGTAGTGTGATAGGCTTTTACGATGGATTTTTTGGACCAGCAACGGGAAGTTTTTGGATATTTGCCTTTGTTTTGCTTCAAGGTCTTACGCTAAAAAACGCCTCGGCGCAGACAAAAGCGCTAAATTTTAGCTCGAATCTCGGCAGTCTTGTGCTCTTTTTGGCGAGCCAAAACGCAGTTGTGTGGCTGGGCATTCTCATGGGGCTAGGGCAGATGGTGGGCGCGGTTTTTGGTGCAAATGTGGTGATGAAGTGTGATGTCAAATTTGTCCGCGTGGTCTTTTTGTGCGTTGTCGGTGCGATGATATTTAAGCTAGTTGCAGGCTGGTTTTAGAGATGTCCTAAATTTATCTAAATTTAAGAGGGCGTAGATATAATAATAAATTTACAAAAAAGGAGGTCAAAATGGGACTA
>DCIZ01000092.1:10242-18153 GCA_002317305.1 Campylobacter sp. UBA1713 | reverse complement strand
TTATTGTAGCGAAGCCCCACTTAAATTTTGCTTTGTTTTGCTATTTTATATTACAAATTTACAAAACCACCGAGCGTGTGGGGCTTTCGCTCTCTGGTTTTTCTCTCATTTTTCTATTCAAATTTAAAAATATCAAGAATCAATAAACTTTAAGCTTTTTTCGCTAAAGTGTCAGAAGCATTACGAGGTAGTTGCCGCTCGGTGTTTTGGGAAAGGTAGCTAAAGAGATGAAAAATTTTTTTCAGAAGATAGGCAAGTTTGTAGAGTTCCTGCTAAAAGTTAGCATACTCGCAAAAAATATTGTTGAACTGCTCAAACAGCTCAACATTATATAACCAATTTCGATACATTATTGTAGCGAAGCCCCACTTAAATTTTGCTTTGTTTTGCTATTTTATATTACAAATTTACAAAACCACCGAGCGTGTGGGGCTTTCGCTCTCTGGTTTTTCTCTCATTTTTCTATTCAAATTTAAAAATATCAAGAATCAATAAACTTTAAGCTTTTTTCGCTAAAATGTCAGAAGCATTACGAGGTAGTTGCCGCTCGGTGTTTTGAGAAAGGTAGCTAAAGATATGAAAAAATATATTCAGAAGATAAGCGCCGTTATCGATGTTTTGCTGAAAATTTGCAAACTCATAACAAGAATTATTGAACTGCTAAAACAGCTCAATATTCTTTAATTTGATTAACACTTTATTGTAGCGAAGCCCCACTTAAATTTTGCTTTGTTTTGCTATTTTATATTACAAATTTACAAAACCACCGAGCGTGTGGGGCTTTCGCTCTCTGGTTTTTCTTTTCTTGCTTTAAATTTGACTACATTTAAAAACAACACAAAAAAGGAAAAAAATGTTTGAACGTTACATCTTTTCACCAAATTTGTTTATGAAAATTCTCGCCATTTTGTTACTTCCGTTTTCACTGCCTCTTTGGCTTTTTGGCTGGCTAAAAGCAAATGTTTCACGCGCAAAAAACGCCGGCGTAAAGGTCATAAGCGTAGGTAACCTTGTGCTAGGAGGTAGCGGAAAAACGCCATTTGTAAAGGCACTTTTCGAGCTTTTTAGCCAAAAACAAAAAGTTTTCATCGTCCTTCGTGGCTACAAACGCACCAGCAAAGGCGTCCTAAAAGTGTGTGAAAACGGAGAAATTCTAGCCAGCGTTAGCCAAAGCGGCGACGAGGCGATGGAGTATGCGACCACGCTTAAAAACGCAAACGTCATCGTGAGCGAAAGGCGGTTTGAGGGCATAAAAGAGGCGTGCAAAAGCGGTGCGACACTTGTCATTTTAGACGATGGTTTTAGGCAGTTTGGGATAGAAAAATTTGACATCTTGCTTCGCCCATTTAAAGAGCCGTTTTTTCCTTTTTGTTTTCCGAGTGGAGCTTACAGACTACCGAGAATTCTCTACAAAAAAGCAAATTTGGTCATAGGTTTTGACGAAATCGAGCGTGAATTTGACATAAAAAACAAAACCGAGCGAATGTTTCTAGTAAGCGGAATCGCAAATCCTAGCCGACTTTCGCCCTTTTACAGTCAGTGCGTAGGCGTGAAACATTTTGCCGACCACTATGACTTTAAGCGTAACGAACTAGCAAATTTGCTAGAGAAATTTAGCGCCACAAGCCTGCTCGTTACACAAAAAGACTTCGTAAAGCTAGAAGATTTTGGCTTGCCGCTTTCCGTCATCTGCATGAAAACGCAAATTCCAGAACACGCCAAAAAGCAAATTTGCGACTACATACAGAAAGAGTAGTGTATGTAGAGTGTATTTTGCAAAACAAATTTACACTCTACACGCTCCGCACTACACACTCCGTAAAACTCTACTTCGCTGGCGTTGCTGGCGTTGCTGGCGTTGCTGGCACGGTCGGCACAGTAGGCGCAGTCGGTGCAACTGGCGTTTTTGTCGTGCCATTTTGCGTAGCATTTGCCTCGTTTGGCACAGAAGGCACAGCTGGCGACAAAGGAACGCTTCGCTGCTTTTCGTCAAAAGTTTTTGTATTTACAACTGAATTTCGCAAAGTTTGGTTGTAAAAGTAGCCCAGCGTAACGGTGTTTGCGACAAACAAAACGCCCACTATAAACGTCATCTTTGCCAAGAATCCAGCAGGACCTTTTGCGCCAAAAAGGCTCTCGTTGCTACCGCTGTAAGCACCAAGCCCCAAAGACGCCGACTTTTGCAAAAGCACCAAGATGGTCAAGATGCCAGCGAGAACAAATTGTAGAATCAAAAAAATCGAACTCATAAAAGACCTTTAAAATATTTTTAACCTTTCATTATACCAAAACAATTCTTAAATTTTAGGCTTGAATCAAATTTTGCCACTCAAATGCCGTGAAACAAAACAACTCACTAAAAATCACCCAAAAAGCTCATCATGGCTTCCCACGCTTACACACACAAGCACGAGCACGTCATCACGTTTTTCATAAACCAAAAGCAAATCAGGCTTCACGTGGCACTCACGAAGTCCAGAAAATTCGCCCTTTAAAGCGTGGTCTTTAAACCTAGCCTCCAAACGCTCATCGTTCGCCAGCCTCTCCACAACGTCCAAAACAAGTTTTCTTTCTGACAAATTCAGCTTTTTAATGTTTTTTCGAAAACTTTTTGCATATTCCACATCAAATTTCATGACAACATCTGCCGTCTAAACTCGTCAAAATCTTTACACCGCACAACTTCGCCGTTTTTTATCTCTTCAAGCGCACGCCTGACCGACCCAACACACTCTTTTTTCGACTTTGCAGCCTCTTTTTCTACTTTGCATTTGACGTTTTTGTCAAATTTAATTACACTTTTTATGGCTCGAAACATATTTTCGTCCACATTTGTCAGTCTCAAAGTCATCTTTTATCCTTTTTTACCTCTTTGTAGCGACCGCTTTTAGCGCCTCGCAGCCTAGCTTTTCGCCCATCTCGCACGCACGTTTATAGACCGCCTCCGCTCGCCCCACATCCTTTTGAACGCCTCGCCCTTCAAAATATATCTGCCCAGCAAAGACGCACCCAAGCGCAAATTCGCCATCGCACCCTTTTTGGTAAAACTCCGCCGCTTTTTTAGCATTTTTGCTCACGCCTCGCCCGTCAGCATACATGCCGCCCAGCATCACGCAGCTCCAGCTCTCGCCCGCCGCGCAGCTCTTTTCAAAAAGCCCAGAAGCACGCACCGCGTCCTCTTTTACCCCTTTGCCTTCGTTGTGCATGATGCCTAAAAGTGCGCAGCTTTTAGCGACCTCTGTGCCTTCGCAACCACGCTCTAAAAAGCCAAGCGCCGTGGCAAAGTCGCCCTTGCTAAACGCTCGCATCCCATCGCGAAAATCCCCAGCACTCGCCACACCAACAACGCCAAAAAATAGTATTAAAAACAAAAATTTACCGATATTTTTCATAACATCTCCTTCATTTTGGACCGCAGACTCACTTCTCCTTGTTTGACCGCTCCGCCTCTTTTCGTCTAAGCTCCATCTGGTAAGCTTCGTTTAACGCCTCCTCGCTGTCAAATTTTGTGCCGTCCAAAAACTTTGTGTAGTCGTCAAACTGCTTGTTTTTTACCCCCCAAAGCACGCCTAGAATCGCCGCAAACGCAAGCACTATAGAGACGCCTATCATCATAAAAATAACACCACTCACGACTACTCCTTAAATTTAAATTTGACAAGAATCCACCACAAAAAAGCGAATTTACAAAATTCCGTTTTCTGCTCTCTGCTTTCTGTTTTCCGTTACCGCCGTCATTCGTAAGGGAGGCGAAGCCGACCGAAGAATCCCCTGCTTTGCGAGCGAGCAGAATCGTCAAACGAAGTTCCTGTAAAACAAGCGAAGCGCTTTTTGCAAAGCAAAAATGTTTCTTTAAATTCACGAAAAAGCGAATTTTTTACAAATTCCGCTTTCCGTTTTCCGTTATCAAAAGCTCCAAAACCAAATTTGCCTGATATGCCGCACAGACTCCCACGCGTGGCGCCATTAGCCCATTTCCCACGCCCGCACTGCTTGTCAAGTCCCCGCAAACCCACAAATTTCGCGCCACTTTTCGCTGACGAATCGCCTCGTTTCTGCCCCAGCCCGCCATTCCACTCGCTGCCACTACGGTCTTGTCGCCTATGTTGTTTATGAGAACTGCCTTGCTTTGGGGATTGTCAAAGCACTCCGCCACCAGCGAACACTCCGCAAAAAGCTCGCTAGCGTTTTGTGCCGTTACACGCTCATTTACAGCAAAAACCTCCACAAAAGGATTTATACGCGCGATGATATCTTTCAGCGCCTCTGTCTTTAGACGTCCTATGTCTTCGACGAAGTATTGTTGGCGGTTTAGATTCGACGCATCGACGGTGTCAAAGTCTATTAGCGTAAGTCGCGCCACGCCCACGCGTGCAAGTGCGATGGCGACCGTGCTTCCCAGTCCGCCCAGTCCCGCCACGCCCACGTGCGCCTTTTCTAGCGCTTCGTTTACTTCGGGTGAGTTGCGCGCTGCTATCATCTCTTTTAGGAGCTCTTGCGGGACTTTTTCGTTTTTTGGCACTATGACAATGCTCACGCCCTCGCTTAAAACCATGTTTTCGTCCGCACTAAAACCCTGAAAAAAGAGAAGGTCGCTGTTTTTTACATTTAGCTCTTTTTTGAGCCCGTTTAGGTCTTTTTGACTCGTCTCATACTCTTTTGCGTTTATTTTTATCTTCATTTTTTTACCTTTTTGTAAATTTGTTTCACCCGCCAGCGACAAACTGAACTACTTCAAATTTGTCTCTTTCTTTTAGCTTAAAAGCGCTCCACTCGTCTCTTTTTACCACTTCGCCGTTGTGCTCAACTGCGACAAATTCGCACCTAAAACCGCACTCCTCTAAAAGCGCAAGAAGTGTTTCACAAGACGTTTCATGTTCTTTTGAATTTATGATGATTCTCATGTTTTTCCTTTTTTTGTGGCTTGACTAGACAAAACTCGGCGCGTCATTACTAAAAAGCACCAAGTCGCCACTGCTTGTGTTCTCCACCAGCCACTCTTTCATTTTTTCTTTTTGTGGCAAAAAAACCACTTTTGGCTTTTGCAAATGCCTCTCCAAAGCCTCTTTGTTTAGCGCACTTGTGATGACGACCACGTCAAAAATTTCGTCTATTAGGCGTGAAAGTCGCTCGTTTGGCTCGCTGCCTGCTTCGACAATGCCCGGCGTGAGCAGTATTTTCCGCCCGCTGTGCTCTCTTACCAGCTCATAACTTGCGCTCATGCCCTCGAAATTTCCGTTAAAGCTGTCGTCTATTATGAGCTTTCCGCCTGCGTTTAAAAGCTCCAGTCGGTGCTCGACACTTTTTACTCGCCCTACGCCGCTTGCTAGCTCTTCTGCGTTAAGCCCCAAAGCAAAGCCCAGCAAAACCGCCGCCGTTAAGTTCTCAGCGTTAAAGCCGCCTAGCAGTTTTGCGTTAAATTCGCACTCGTTTTCGCCCACCAAAACGCCAAATTTGA
This sequence comes from Campylobacter sp. UBA1713, assembly GCA_002317305.1. Lineage (GTDB taxonomy): Bacteria > Campylobacterota > Campylobacteria > Campylobacterales > Campylobacteraceae > Campylobacter. Next base: position 12,695 of record DCIZ01000092.1, on the reverse strand, counting down.
GCCCTTTTAAATTTGCCTCTTTGTGTGTTAAAAATTTGTCATAAATGATCACTTTTTCGCTCGTTTCACGCAAAGTCGAGCTGTGCAAAAACGCCTGCTGCAAGCGTGGCGATTCTAGCGCTTCTAGCTTTGTGGCACGCGTGTTTTCAAGGCTCTTAAAATACTCCAAATGTGCGTCTCCTATTTGACCTACCACCACAAAGTGCGGACTGACTAACTCGCAAATTTCTCTTATGTCGCCCTTTGCTCTGGCTCCGGCTTCTACTATGTAAAACTGCGTGTTTGTGGCTAAATTTTCGTTTATGTCGCGGACGATTCCAGCGGTTGTGTTTACACTTCGTGGCGTTTTGTAGCAGATGAATTTTTCGCGCAAAATGTCAAAAATAAAATTTTTCATGCTCGTTTTGCCGTAACTAGCGGTGATGAGGATGACTTTTAAATTTGGCAAATTTTGTAGCTTTTGGCGTGCCTTTTTTTTGTAGCTAAAAGCTATGAATTTTTCGCAAAAGTAGCTCAAAGCCAGCGCGTCAAAAAGTGTCAAAAATGGGACAAAAATTAGCGGCGTTTTACACAAAACGGCTAACAAAAACACTAAAACAACAAAGAGAAAAAAGCGTTTCACGCGGTTTGTGAAAACGAGAGGTTTGTCTAGTTTTTTCCACCAAAAAAAGAGTGCTAGCGTGTAGAGAAGTGAAAGAGTAGCTAGCGTGGCAGTCAAGGCAGTAAAAAGTGTGGCGTTTTTTTCGTCTAGGCAAATTTGTAAAACGACAAAAACACCGCTCGGAAGAAGTGCGTAGCAGACGTGCCAAAGTGGCTTTGTGAAGTGAAAAAGCACACGGCTAGCTTTGTAAGAAAACCACTGAAAAGCGGTGATGGCGTAGTAGCCAAAAGCTAGCGTAAAGATGGCAGTCGCTACCAGTAAAGCTATGTTCATCATGATTCCTTCAAGTTAAAAAATTTCAAAAACAGCCGTGAAACTTTTGTAAAAACTCACGCAAAAAACAAGTGAAAAAACGACTTTAAAATTCACGTGAATTTTACCAAAAAGCAAATTTGACTTTTGTCGTGGAAAGTCTCATTTGAGGCATCTCAACAAAAGTTTCACAAGCGTTTTCACGCTACTTTTCACACGCTGTTTCACAAATGCTTTCAGACGTTTTTGTTTCACGAAGTGCTAGCAAAATCTGCTCGCCCAAAAACCTCGTGTGTTTCAAAAAGAAAAAGTGGTCGCCGTCAAGCATGTGAAATTTAGAATTTTTCACCAAAGCGTGGAGTTTTTCGCCACTACTCGGCGGCGTAGCTCTGTCTTTGTCGCCCCAAAATATGAGCGTTGGTTTGTCAAATTTGGCAAAAATTTCGGTAAAATCTTCATTTACGACATTTTTAAACGTCTTATACATGGTTTTGTTTAGCTTTGCCGCATCTTTTGAGGCAAATTTTTTATACAAAAATCCTAGCCCAAAACACTTTAAAAATTTAAAAAACGCTATTTTACACTTTACCTTAAAAGGCTTTTTGGTCGGAATTCCTGCTGAACTAAGCAAAACCAAAAGGTCAGGAGACAACAAAGTCGCCACTTTTCCGCCAAAGCTGTGTCCGACTATGGCGTTTGGCGTAAGCTCCACGTCGCTTAAAAACGCACGCAAAATTTCAGCATAGTCGCTAGTTTTTAGCGGTTTTGGCGCGCTACTTTTGCCAAATCCGGGCAAGTCTACAAAGACCAAAGCACAATCTTTCAGCACCGCTTTAAACGCCATTTTCATGGCATCTTTACTAGAGCCCCACCCGTGCAAAAAAAGCACTGTGGCAAGCGGTTCGGCTTTTGGAGCTAAAAGCTCGTAGCTAATTTTAAATGTTTCATTTTGATAAGAAATTTCTCTAATAGCCATTTTTACACCTCTTTTTTAGTTTCATATAGTTTGCGTAATTAGTTTGCGTAATTTTTACGCTTTTATTTCCGAAGAATCATAAACAAAAAGGGCTTAATTTTAAATAAATTTAAATTTTGGTAAGATTCGCATTTATTTCAACAGAAGGATTCGCATGAACTGGTTAAATTTGGCTATGAAAGCAAAAGACGCGCTTAGCGATGGCAAGCTCGAAATGAGCGAGATAATCGACATCGGCAAGGACGTAATGCTAGAAAACATCGGGCTAAAAGTGCAAGGAAATGGCGGCGGGCTAGATAGCCTCTTTGGGCTGGCAAAAACGGCACTGGGCAACCTAAATTTAGGTAACGTAGCGGTAGAAAAAGAGGAGACAAAAGAGGAAACGCCTTCTATTACGCTAGGCGGCAAAACCATCTGCTCTGGAATTCCAGACCTCGCATCTTTGCAAGGGATTTTAGGTGCGGCACTAGGCGCACTCGGCAAGAAGTAAAGGGCACCTCTAAAAAACCATTTAACGGAAGTTAGTGGCTTGCTTTTTCGTTTGTTTTTCACAGAAGCTTCGCT
>DCIZ01000092.1:6241-10143 GCA_002317305.1 Campylobacter sp. UBA1713 | reverse complement strand
TTTTTAGAGATGCCCTAAATTTTTGGAAAACGGCAAATTTACTTTTGCGTGAATTCACCGTTTTCCCATAACTCCGCACTCTGCATTCTGCATTAAACTCTTTTAAAACTAAATTTAGATATATTTACAAAAAGGACTTTTATGATTGAGATTGTTTTTTTAGACATTGATGGATGCTTAAGCGATGGCGGAATTTACAAAGGCAACGCGGGCGAGGAGCTAAAACGCTTTGATGTAAAAGATGGCTTTTTGCTTCAGCAGTGGAACAAAATGGGCAAAATTTGCGCCATCATAACAGGAAAAAGCTCGCAAATAGTAACAGAGCGCGCCGCAGAGCTGGGCGTGAAACACTGCTTTCAAGGCGTAAGCGACAAATTTGCAAAAGCGAGCGAAATTTTAAAAATCGAAGGGCTAGATTTTACACAAGCCGCCGCTGTCGGCGACGACCTAAACGACCTTAAACTACTTAAAAGCGTAGCGCTTAGCTTTGCACCAAAAGACGCCGTGAGCGAAGTGAGTGCGACGGTAAAGTGCCGTCTAAAAAACGCAGGCGGGCGCGGTGCTGTGCGAGAGATGTTAGAATTTGTGCTAAAACAAAACGGCGAGTGGGATGCGTTTTTAAGCAAATGGCAGTGAGTTAAATTTAGGAACAAACGAATGGTAGCACGGTTTTTTTATGCTATTTTGGCGATGTTTGTCATAGGACTTGGTTTTGTTTTTTTTAGCGTTGCGGACTTTTTGCAGCGACTTTTGCCAAACCTAAACGAGCCCGTTTTGGTGGTGCAAAATGTAACAAATTTTGAAGTCGGCACAAAAGTAGTCGCCTACTACAAAGCCGCCGAAGTGGTGCGGTTTAACAACAAAGACGAATTTAAAACACTTCTCATAAAAGAGCGCAAAAACGGCACTTTACACGAGCTAAACGCCACAGAAGCCACTCTAAACGGAAGTGAAATTCGCGCAAAAGGCGACGTCTTTTACGCAAATTCAGACGGCGTGAAATTTCGTGGCACAGACAGAGGCGTAGTTTATGACCGAAAAAACGAATTTTTCACAGCACTTGACAACTTTACGCTAGAAAAAAACGACTCGGTTTTTAACGGCAGAAATGGCACATATGATGTCAAAAATGGTATTTTAGATGCAAATGGAGCAAGCGGATGGTTTTTTACAAAAGAGCGTTAGGCGGTTTGGCGGTAGTGTTATTTTGCGTGAGTTTGGCTTTTTGTGAGGTAGAAAAAGTGAGCATCGTAGCAGAGCAGTTTTATGCAAACGAGGGCAAACAAATTTCGCGTTTGACGGGCAACGTAGAGGTAAAAAAGGGCAAATTTGACGAGCTAAAAGCAGATGTCATAGTCATAAATTTAGACAAGAATCGGCAGCCTGTTCGCTACACGGCAAGCGGCAAAGTCAAATTTAAAATTTTGTTAAACGAGAAAAAATACAACGGAAGTTGCGGAACGCTCACTTATGTGCCCGCCACAAAGGTCTACACGCTAGAAAAAGATGTAGTGTTAAACGAGATAGATGCAAAGCGAAGTGTAACGGCAGAGAAGATAGTAGCTGACCAGCTAAAAGGTGTTTACAGAACAGAAAATTCAAAAGCGCCGGTGAGAATGAATTTTGAGCTAGAGACGAAAAAGAAGTAGGGCGGTAGTGATGAGAATTTTAAGTGCAAAATTTTTGGCATCTGCAAATGAGCTAAAAAGCGCGCCAGACTTTGGCGTGAGCGAAGTGGCGTTTTTAGGCAGAAGCAATGTAGGCAAAAGCTCGCTCATAAACGCACTAGTGGGCGTAAACGGACTAGCAAAAAGCAGCTCAACGCCGGGCAAAACACAGCTCATAAATTTTTTTGAGGTGGTTTTTGCGGGCGAAAGTAAATTTGAAAACGGCGAAAAAACAGGCGAAAAAACGCGTCTTGTTTTTGTAGATTTGCCCGGTTTTGGCTACGCAAAAGTGAGCAAAAGCATGCATGAGGCGTGGCGGGCAAACATGGACGAATTTTTGAAAAAACGGCTAAATTTACGGCTTTTTGTCCATTTAGTAGACTCTCGCCACCCAAATTTAGCCACGGATGCAAATTTGCAAAACTACTTAAAAAGCTTTGTTAGAGGCGACCAAAAAGTGCTGAAAGTTTTTACAAAAAGCGACAAACTAACCCAAAGCGAAAAGGCACAAATTCTAAAATTTGACAAAGAGGCTTTACTCGTTTCTGCTTCAAAAAAAAGTGGTGTTTCACGCGCAGTCGATGCCATCTTTAGTGGCGTTTTCGGTAGCGGAATTTAGAGTGTGCGTAAAATATAACAAAAAAAAGGAAAAAGATGATTCATTTTAAAAAGGCAACGCTTGCTGACATCTCTCTCATGCAAGAGCTAGTGCGTGGCGAGGTGGAAAAGCGTGTGATTCTACCGCGAACTGACGACGAAGTGGCGACTACCATTCGCTCCTACACGCTGGTTTTTGACGATGCAAATTTGGTCGGTTACTCTGCTTTGCACATTCACTCTGTTGAGCTAGCAGAAGTGCGAAGTCTAGTGGTGCGTGAGAGTGTGCGAGGGCGAGGCGTGGGCGGTGCTTTGGTGCGTGAGCTACTAAAAGAGGGGCGAGCTTTGGGCGCAAAACGCATCTTTACGCTCACTTACAGAAAGAGTTTTTTTGAGAAACTTGGCTTTTGTGAAATTTGTAAAAGCGAGCTACCGAGTCAAAAAATTTGGGCTGACTGCATAAAGTGCAAACGCTTTCCGAACTGCGATGAAACGGCGTTGATATTGGATTTGTAAAAAATAAAAGGAAAAAAAAATGAACACTAGTGAAGTAAAAAGATTGCGTGCGGCAAGTGCGCTAAAAGAGGTCATCTGCGAGGCGTTTGGCGAATTTGAAGACGAGATGTTGCGTGGGCTTTGCGTAACGGACGTGGAGTGCAAAAAAGGACGCTTTGACGCCTTTGTCTTGCTTGACAAAGGACCTTTTGACGCAAGGGAACAAGAGTATGTGCTTTCGCGGCTAAAACGAGTAAGCGGCGTGATAGAGAGGCACATAATGGCGAGCGAAGGGTGGGTAAAGTCGCCGCACCTACACTTTAAATTTGACGACCGTTTGGAGTATCAAAACCACATAGACGCCGTCTTTGCAAAAGTGGCAAAAGAGCTAGAAACTGGACACAAATGATGCTAGCTTTTGAGCTTTATGAAGAGGTGAGAGCGACATGTAGCCTCACCGAAACGGCACAACTACTTAGCCTTCACACAGGTATAATTTTGTAAAATTAAATATGAATAAGGTTTGAAAAATGGTTGAAATTTTTGTTATTTGTGAAAGACTTGCCGAAATTTTAAAAGAAAAAGAGGCTATAGCAGATCTTAGGCGACTTTATGAGCGACATCCAGAGATGTTTAATGATATGCAAGAGGTTGCAAAAATGATCAATACAGTTATGAAAAAGCCAGATTTTATCAATAAAGCACATAAAGAAAACGCTATTTTGGCTACAAAAAAGATGGAATATGATGGCAAATTTAAGATAGCCGATGTAGCGATCGAAAACACAAATGGCACAAACGTGATATTTCACGCAAACAAAAAGCGATATACACAAAAATATATCGAAAAATTAAAAAGCGATCAGCTGCTGGTAGAGACCCCCACACCCTCTACACACGAATCAAAGTTCGCAGGGGAGCTGGCACAAGCAAGCTTGACACCTAGTTCAAAAGAACGTTCAGAAGCTAATCAAAAGTGCATTATAGCAAAAAATTCTAAAAATAGCAAGAGTGATGATTCGTAAAATGATTAAGGGCATCTCTAAAAAACCATTTAAGTAAATTTGGTGGCTTGCTTTCGAATTTGTTTTTCGAGGAACTTCGTTTGTATATTTTTACCTTAAAATTCGTCAAATACGACAG
>DCIZ01000092.1:0-6235 GCA_002317305.1 Campylobacter sp. UBA1713 | reverse complement strand
TTAAGAAAAAAATCTCCTAAAAACACTCTTCGAAATCAAGCCAAACTGGTTTTTAGAGATGACCTTAATAAATATTTACAAAAACAAATTTAAATTTAAGGAGAAAAAATGATACCGTTTGACGATGAGGAGCTAAAAGAGCCAGTTTTGGAGGTGCTAAAAAAGGTGATGCCGATGCTAGAGCGAGACGGCGGCGGCATGGACTTTTTGGGCATAAAAGATGGCGTGGTTTTTGTGAGACTTACGGGCAAGTGTCACGGCTGCGCTTCTAGCACGACAACGCTAAAATACGGCATAGAGAGGCAACTTCGCCTAGACATTCACCCAGAGCTTAGCGTAAAAAATGTTCCACAAGGAGAGAAATTTGAATTTTAAGAAAGAAGGCGACAAATTTTTTGAAAATCGAGAGTTTGATGCGGCACTTGACATGTTCTCTCTTTGTGTGAAACATCAAGAAAAAGAGCGTGAGTATGCGCTAGATATGATCGAGCTTTGCGAATTTGCAAAGAGCAACGAAGAGGCGGCGATGCAACTCTACATCACGATTTTTTTCGTAAAAGAGCTACACAAAAGCCAAAAACAACCCTACACAAGCATCACGCCATCTCGACTCATAGACCGAACTTATAGGCGTTGGGAGCTTTCTAGCGAACTGGTGAGCGCCATAAACTACGAAGATTTTTTGCGGTTAGTTAAAGAGAGAGGAAGCTTTAAAGAGGCGTATGTAAATTTGGAAATGTCCCAAACTAAGCTCATTTTTGAGCGTCCCACAGATTATTATGATTTTGTGAAACATCTTTATCAAAATGGCTTTGAGAAGCGATCTTTTGAGTGTTTTGAGACGCCTTTTATAAACTACGGTTTTATCGATTTTTCGCAAGCTTTGCGTGAAACATTTGTCGGAAAGGTCGAAAAAAGGGTCGAAAAAAGAGTCGAAAAAAAGGTCGAAAAAAGAGTCGAAAAAAGAGTCGAAAAAAAGGTCAAAACAAAGGTCGAAAAACAAAAAAGGGAGAAAAATGAAGATAAATTTAAGTGATGGGAATTTTTTGACAGACAACTCATCAGAGTGTCAAACGGGTGCGTTTTTTGTAAAAAGCGCGCCAAACGCTCGGTTTGAGGCGGACGCTTTGGCGCGTGGTGCGGTGGTCATCTCGCCAAAAAAAGCGGCGCAAATGCTCGGTGTTTCACGCGTGAAACTTGTAGGCATCACGGGCACAAACGGCAAGACAACAGTCGCTGCTGCTGTGGCGTGGACTTTAAATTCGCTAGGTGTAAAGTGCGGACTTTCTGGCACGCGTGGTGCGTGGCTGGGTAGCGAAAAAATAGCACCAAAAGGACTTACAACTAGTCAAATTTTGGAGACTTTGAGCTACTTAAAACTAGCAGCAGAGCGCGGTTTTGAGGCGTTTGTGATGGAAGTTAGCTCGCATGCTATAGCACTCGGACGCATAGAAGGGCTAGAATTTGCCGTCAAAGTTTTTACAAATTTGACACAAGATCATTTGGACTTTCACAAAACGCTTGACGAATATGCGCGTGTAAAATCTTCGTTTTTTGATGACGATTCTGTGAAACTTATTAACCTTGACGATGGCGGTGGGCTTTGTTTTTGTGAGAAAAATGCACATTTTTATGGTTTGCAAAAAGAGGATAGTAAGGCATTTGGCGAGGCGTGTGGCGAGGTCAAAAGTGGCGACAAAAACAAAGAAAAGGTAGCGGAATTTTACGCAACAGAAGCCGACTTTTCAGAGGCTATAAAGGCAAAAATTTGTGGCGAAAATTTTGAAAGCAAGATGCAAGGCGAGTTCAATCTTTACAATGTATTGGCTGCTTTTGGTGCGACAAATTTGCTTTTAGCCCAACTGGCAAAAAGTGGCAAATGCGAGGAGAGTAAAGAGCGGAAAGAGAGTTGTGAAACGCCTTGTGAAAACGAGCGTGAAACGGAAAAAGCGTGTGAAACTCAAAATGCAAACGAAAAAGCAAAAGAGCCTTTAAACATAGCACAATATGAACGTGAAACGCTTTGTGAAAATGAGCGTGAAACTGAAAAAGCGTGTGAAACTAGCAAAAAAAGCGAAGCGCAAAACCAAACAACAAAAAGCGAAAACAAAAGCAAATTTGAGTGCGGTGAAACAGAGTGTGAAACGCAAAATGAGGTGCAAATTTGCGTGGCTACTAGCAAAAACAAAAACGAAAGTTGTGCTAAAAACTACGAAACACAAAACGCAAAAAACGAGACTGACAAAGAGGCAAAAAACCAAAACAATGCTACACAAAACAGCACTCAGAACAGCACCCAAAACTACGCAAACAGCACCAAAACAGACTACACAAAAAACAAAAAAATGGACACTATAACGCATAAAAATATATTGGAAGCACTAGCCAAATTTGAAGGTGTAGAAGGTCGCGTTGAAGTGGTTTCACGAGAGCCGCTTGTGGTGGTGGATTTTGCTCATACGCCTGACGGAATCGAAAAAGTCCTAAGCGCGTTTAAAGGTCGCGATGTAGTCGCCGTCTTTGGCGCAGGTGGCGACAGAGACAGAACGAAACGCCCGAAAATGGGCGAAGTCGCCGAGCGACTGGCAAAATTTGTAGTTGTAACGAGCGACAACCCACGAAGCGAAAACCCGCACGCCATCATAGAAGAAATTTTAGCGGGCATGAGAAAAAAGCCGTTTGTGGAAGCCGACAGAAGAAAAGCCATAGAGCTAGCTTTAAGCCTAGCAAAAGAGGGCGAAGTGGTGGCGATCTTAGGCAAAGGCGATGAAGACTACCAAGAAATTTGCGGCGTGAAACATCATTTTTGCGACAAAGAAGTCGTGAAACAAATTTTGGAGCAGGGGCATAAAATATGAAAAATGTTTGGTTTTATGGAATCATGAGCTCTTTGGTGGCGTGCGTCATAGCGTGCGGCGTAACTATCTACAAAAGTCTCGACTATCCGGTCGAAGTAGACGGAAAGTATTTTCGCTCATACCAAGCGGTCGATAAAAACTTTGACAAGATTAGCGAAAGTGAGCGAAATTTTAACGCCAAATTTAGTTTCACGCCAAATTTCACGAGCGATGTGAAACTTCCGCGTGGCAAGCGGGCGCACAGAGTGGGGCTAGGGCAAGCAGCAAGCGTGAGTTTTTTGACAAACGCCACTTTGGTCGAGATAAAGGCACTTCTTACACGTCCTCATACGACTAAATTTGACACGCCTTTAAAGGCGGAAGTGGTGAAATTTGGCGACTCAAATTTAACAAACGAAGTGGTCGTGGATGTCGGGCAACTAGACCAAAAAGGGCGTTGGCAGGTGATATTGCAGCTAAAAAACAGCGATGGCGAAGAGGCGTTTAAAAAAGCAGAGCTTTGGGCGGAGTAGGGCAAACGGACTCGGGCGAAACGGGCGTGGTTTTGTGTAATTTTGTGTGGTTTGGTTTGTGTAGTTTTGTGCGGAGTAGGGCAAACGGACTCGGTTTGTGTAGTTTTGTGTGGCGAAAACTCGCACAACACGAACAGCACGAACGGTTTCACAAAAATTTAGGAATTTTACGATGAAAAACATTCACATAAAAGCGTTAAACATAGAGAGTTACAGAGGGTTGAAGCAGCTAAAACTAGAAAATTTCACTGGCGTAAACATCTTTACAGGCGAAAACAACTGCGGTAAAACGAGCGTTTTGGAGCTACTTTACACCGCCTTTGCGCCGACTTGTCTAGACATGTGGCTAGAAAACACACGCGTGCCTTATGACGAAACTGGGGCAAATTTCTATGTTTGTGAAGAGGGAAAAATGAGCTTTTACACAGGTTTTGCATCTTTGTTTGACAGCGAAAACGCCGAAAAACCAAATTTGAAATTTAGCCTCACGGACGCAAAAGATAAAGAGCACATCGTGGAAGCAACGTGCAAAATCGAGCTAGAAAAAGTGCCAAAAAGGCATATGAAAAATTTGACTTTTCAGCGAATAAAGGGCGACAGCATCGTCAGCAACTGCCTAAATCTCACATTTTGTTACGAAAAAGAGAAAAAAAGCTACAAAATTTACGAGTGTCAAGATGCGCTTGATTTGTGGAAAGTGGTGCAAAACGACAAGAATCACGCAGTTATTTGTAAGCCTGTTTTTTTTCTTAGTTCGACTGGGCACACGAAAAATTTTGATTTTTTGACAAATATTATCACAGATTCTGAATTTTTCCCAGAACTACTAGAAATTTTAAAAGAATTCGACAAAGATGTGTTAAACATCGTTAAAACCGAAGAAGGTTTTATGATTCTCACCAAAAAATTCAAAAAAGCCGTCCCGCTAAACATCTACGGCGATGGTATGAAAAAAACAATAATGCTCATCGCGGCGGTCGTCTTTGCAAAGGGCGGAATTTTGCTAGTAGACGAATTTGAAACCGCTATTCACACCTCTGTCATGACCAAAATTTACGCTTGGATTCTCAAAAGCTGTAAAAAACTAGGCGTGCAACTCTTTTTAACAACGCACAGCAAAGAGGCGCTGGAAAAACTTTTAGAGCTAGATGCCGACCCAAAACTAGCAGGCGAGATTACGGTGTATACAATTCAGAAAAAAAATGACAAACAAATAGCCAGAAGGCTAAATGCTGCAAAAGCGCTTGAAGTGTGCGAAAATTTTGGACTGGAGTTAAGATGAGGTCGATTATTATTTGTGAAGGTTCAACGGACTTTACTCTACTTCAATACTACATGAAAAAAGTTCATAGCTGGAGTGAGTGTGGCAAAGGTGGCAAATCTACGTTCAATCCAAAAGGTTTTGACAAAAGCAAATCGCGTGATTTTTCAAAAAACGAAAATTTGCTAACCATCATAAGTGCTGGCGGATGTGCAGGAATGCCAAATTTGCTGTTGCAAATTTTGTTGAGAAATTTGGCTTCGATGAACGATGATGAAATTTACTCAAAAGTCGTATATCTAACAGATAATGACGAGGAGCAGACAAAAGAGGATGTTTTTTCAAATTTAAAAAAAGTTTGTGGTGAAGTAGGTGTTTGTGGCGAATTTGCAAACAACGAGTGGAGTGAAGTGGAGCTAGAAAACAAATTTTGCGATGCAAAAGTTGAGATTCTGCCACTCGTGATTCCTTTTAACGAAAAAGGAGCACTCGAGACGTTTTTACTGGAAACTTTACGTAAAAACAATGAGTATGACGCTTCTGTGATAGATAGAGGTAATGCTTTTGTAGATATGATCGCATCTGAAAAGTGCTACTTAAAACACAGGCGAGATGTAGTCAAAGCAAAGCTAAATCTCTTTTTCTCTGTGAAAACGCCAGCCGAGCAATTTGCCATGCGTCAAGATATCTTAAAAAACATCGCGTGGGAGGAGTATGAAAACGTGCAAATGTGTTTTAAAGAGTTGGCAAATTTGGGTTAAATTTGGCTAAATTTGGCTAAATTTGGCTAAATTTGACAAAACGTAAATTTGATAAACTTTAAATTTTAAACCAAAAAACCAAAAAAAAACCAAAAAACAGGAGGCGACTTGTGCTAAAAATTTTCTACATCGGTGGCGCTAGAGATAAGCGGCGGTTTTTTGTCGCACCGCCGACTTTTTTGGTAAAAAACAAAATTATGAAGCCCTTTGACGCTTTGCTAGACAAATTTGGCGTGGCGTTTCAGAGTTTTTATTTTGGGTATTATGAAATTTGTAACGAGCAAAAGATAGCCAAAAATGTGGTGAGTTTGTTAAACAAAAACGACAAAATCGTGCTCATCGGGCACAGCTTAGGCGGTTATAACGCCGCTTTTTTGGCGCACGTTTTGGAGCAAAATGGCTGGCGCGTGGCGGTGCTAGTTACGCTTGATGGAGTAGGGCGTGGCTTTTTCGTGCGGCGTTTTTGCGAGACGTGCGCGCTTGGGTTTGAGCGCCTTAACCGTTTGTGGCACACAAAAGCTAGGCAAAATAGCGAGCCGTTTTGGATAGACATAACTTCAACTTCTGTGCGAACTAGACCGGACTTTGTGGCACTTTTGGGCGGGCGCGTGGCGTTTAAAAAGGCAGATGTGAGCGTAAAAACGAGACTTTCGCACACGCAAATTTACGATATGTTTTTTGTTGAGAAACTTTTTAGCGGCGAGTTGCCCGCACAAGCGGTGCTAAAAAGGCTTTTGTGAGTGGGATTGTGTAAAGTCAAAAAGCTTAATTATTGTTTAAATAAAATTTGGATATTATTTTAAAATTTTATTTAAGGGATCTCTAAAAACCAGTTTGGCTTGA
>DCIZ01000088.1:7806-22993 GCA_002317305.1 Campylobacter sp. UBA1713 | reverse complement strand
TTGCATATTTTTGCCTTAAAATTCGTCAAATACGACAGTATTCTCCTCATTTTAAAACAAAAATTCGCAAAAAACACTCCACAAAGCGAAGCTTCCTTGAAAACAAGCGAAGCGCTCGGCGTAGCCGATGTTTCTTTAAAATCAAGCCAAACTGGTTTTTAGAGATGCCCTTACATTTTTAAAGATTCACAAATTTTAGTGCCTCTCTAAATTTTCCTCAAACTCTTTTAGGCGTTTAAAGATGCTACGAAACTCTGTGATGGTCTTCCAGTTGTCTATAAACACGCTAAAACTCGACCGAACCTGATCAAAAGCATTGCTCACCTGAACCATCACGCCTAAAGTAATAGCGCCCGTAAACAGCCCACTTCCCATGATCATAAACGGCACAATGACCATAAACTGCGAAAAGCTAATGAGCCAAATTTGAAAATATCCATAATGCAAAAAAAGTCTGTAACAACTCAGCCTAACACCCAAAAAAAGCGAAGAAATCGTCTCTGGCAAAGCAAAATCTCGCTTGTTATCTTCGGCAAAAACCAGCTCTTTTCTAAACGCCGCCTCTTTTTTTTGTATGTCATATTCGAGAGTTGGTAGTTTTATCCCAACAAACCAGCTCACCACCAGCCCACCCACGCTCACTACCAGTGCCACCCAAACAAGCGAGCCGGGAATATCTTTTAGCAACGGAATTTGGACATTTTTGCTAAGCGACCACAAAAGTGGCACGAAAGCCGCAAGAAGCATGAGCGCTTTTAACACCTGAACGCCCAAACCCTCGACAATCTTTGCAAAACGATACATATCTTCTTGAATTCGTTGGCTTGAGCCCTCGACGTCTGTTTTGCACGCTCGCCACCTCTCTAAGTAGCCGAAAGTAAGCGCCTCACGCCAACGAAAAATCCAGTGGCTCGCAAAAAAATCAATAAGCGTGCCAAGAATGACATAAGGCATGGCAAGCTTTAAAAAGAGCCAAATGCTCGCCCAAAAGTCGTCAAGTGTGTGTTTTTGGACATTTTGAACTACATCATAAAACTGCCTATACCACTCGTTAAAAGCGACATTTAGCCGTGTTTGTAGCACCAGTCCAGCGACAAGTAGCGCAAAACCGCCCCACGCCCAAAGCGCCCACCGCCTGCTTTTAAAAAAAAGAGAGAACACAAAAAATCCTTAATTCAAATTTAGGGCATCTCTAAAAACCGCCAAAAAACAGAAATGTCAGCACCAAAAACAACGGCACCAAAACGCCCACAGACCACTTCATATAACCAAAAAAGCTAGGCATTTTTATGCCGCCACTTTCAGCTATGGAACGCACCATGAAGTTTGGCGCATTTCCTATATAGGTGTTTGCACCCATGAAAACCGCACCCATTGAGATGGCTAGCAAGGTAGTCGCGCCCGCACTCATTAAGAAATTTGCATCTCCGCCAGCGGTGTTGAAAAAGACCACATAAGTCGGTGCGTTGTCAAGAAAGCTAGAAAGCAAGCCCGTTAGCCAAAAATACATAGCATTGTTTGCCTCGCCGCCGCTACTTACGAGCGCTATTAGCCCGCCAAGTGCGCCATCACTTCCTGCTTTTAAGATGGCGATGGCTGGCACCATCGTTACAAAAATTCCCGCAAAAAGCTTTGCTACTTCTAGAATCGGCGCCCAGCCAAATTCGTTTCTAGTGCGAATTTCGCTAGCGGTTAGTTTTAAGCTCACAAAAGCCAAAACGACAAAAAAGGCATCTCTGACGCAGTTTGCCACGCTAACTTCCACATGATAGACACTAAACGAACCCAAATTTACCACACCGCTTACAAGCGTGCCGACCACAACGCCACAAAGCAACAAAAGGTTAAATTTGCCGTCCAAACCAAATTTCTCACCGCTATTTTCTTTAACAGGTGCGCCCTCTTTTTTGTAGTAGTAGCTGTCTATAAAGTAGTAGATGACGAGCAACGCCACCAGCATAAGCGCAAACGGCAAAGCAAGATGCACAAGAGTCCACGAAAACGCAACGCCTTTTAAAAAGCCCAAAAATAGCGGCGGGTCGCCAAGCGGCGTAAGACAGCCGCCTATGTTTGCGACTAAAAAGATGAAAAAGACGATGGTGTGTGCGCGGTGTTTTCGGTGCGAAATGGCACGCATGAGCGGGCGAATGAGTAGCATCGCAGCGCCTGTCGTGCCCATTAGGCTAGCTAGTAGCGCACCCACGAGCAAGATGAGCGAATTTACTTTTGGCGTGCCAGCGAGACTTCCTTTTACACAGATGCCGCCAGCGATGGTAAAGAGTGCAAAAAGCAAGATGATAAAGCTAAGATACTCACCAAAAAATGTGTGAACTACCGCATAAACCGCTTGCGAGATGCCAAAACTAAACGCATATGGCACGAGGAAAACCACGCTCCAAAACGCCGCCACCTTGCCGTAGTTGTGCTCCCAAAAGTACCCCGCAAAAAGCGGAAAAAGCGCTATGGAAAGTAGCAAACATGCAAACGGCGCCACCCAAACCGCGCTAAGCGAAGCGCCCATCGCCTCTGCTTGCTCATGAATGCCAGCAGCACCTAGCGAGTGGCAACAAAAGAGTAAAAGAAAAAGAGATATGACAAATTTTTTCACAACTTTCTCCTTGTTTTGTAAAATCTAGCAAATGATAGCAAAAAAAGTTTTATTTAAGATTAAATTTATAAATTTATGCGGTTTTAAGTCTGAATTGTTACGAAAATATCTCGTATTATCGAGATCTTAATATTAATTTAAAGATTTTTTGTTACAATACACCTAACAGAACACCTAACAGACCGTCCGATAGCTCTGAAATTTACTCAAACAAAAAGCTTTGAAATTCAGCTGAAACAAAGAATTTTGGAATTTTATCTACCCAGGGGCGGTGCTTTTTTATTTGGACTTTAAAAATGACTTATGATAAACCTTTCAAAACTACAAAAGAACTTTTACAAATTTTTAAAAAATAACAAACTACGAAAAATTCGACCAGTGGAGGCGGTAGACAGAAAATTTATGCGGTTTTTAAGTCTAAATTTGTCATAATTTGAGAAAGATTTGATTCAAAGGAGAAGTCATGAATGCAAAAATTCATTTTGAAAATGTTACAAATGCCACACACACCTCACGCAACACGCCAAACACACTAGTTTCTATAAAAACAACTAAAAAAACAAAACGCAAATTTGCGAAATGCAAAAATGTAGAACATGACTACAGCCCAGAAGCTGTAAAGCGAATTTTACGCATCGCCGAAGAGACCGAAGCGGAGTTTTTGGCGGGAAAAATTCGCTCATATTCTGCTGATGAATTTTACGAGGCGGTAGAAAATGGCAAAATTTGACCTAGTTTATACCAAAGAATTTATCAAAAGTTTTAAACATTTAAAACAAAAAGATAAAGAGAATATAAAAGCTTGTTTAAAATTACTTGAAAACGGTGAAACTTTACCAGAAAAATACAAAGACCATCAACTAAAAGGCGAACTAAAAGAGTTTAGAGAGTGCCATGTGCGTGGCGATTTGTTGTTGATTTACAGAAAAAGGCACGAAATTTTTACCATCATCGCCATTAACATAGGCACGCATAGTCAAATTTTCTAAAAACATCTCTAAAAACCAAAAAACCCAAATTTGATTCAACTTTAAGTTTTCTTTTGTTAGTATTGGAGTTTTGTTTATAAATTGTTTAAAAATAATATTATCTGATAAATTTTATCATCTCAAATTTGGAGGACAAAATGCGTTTTTCATCTCTCGTTTCAGGCTTTTCAAGCTCACTTCTTGCTTTGACACTCTGCGTTTTGCCCACTTCTGCACAAACCGCACCAGAAAACAACACAAAAACCAGCCAAAACACAAACACAAACACAAACACAAACACAAAAATAGTCCTAAAACCTTTCACCATAAGCCAAAAAGCCCAAAACGACCCGACCAAACTCGACATCTCTCGCCAGCAAGCCGTGCTAGAATCGCCCGAACTTGCAAAATCCCTGCTAAACATAGAAGGCTTCTCCATGAGCCGAAAAGGTGGCGGTGGTAGCGAAATCAGCTACCGCTCATCTTCGGGCGCTCGCTTGCCTGTTTTTGTGGACAACTCACAGCTTCACGGCGGTTGCGGCGGCAGAATGGACACCGAGATCACCTACATTTCGCCCAAAAACTACAAATCTGTCAAGATCATAAAAGGTCCCCAAGATGTGCGTTTTGGAGCACTTGTCAGCGGCGGCGTGCTCTTTGAAAGCGAATTTTTGGTGCTTGACAAGCTCGCTTTTGGCGGAAATTTTGACGCACTTGTAGGCAGTTATGGCAAATTTGAAACTAGCCTAAACCTCTTCGGTGGTGGCGAATTTGGCAGCGTCCAAGCAACTGGCGGCATCTACAAAAGTCGCGACTACAAAGATGCAAACGGGCAAGTTGTCCACTCAAAAAACAACAAAAAAGTCGGCTCGCTAGTCGCCACTCTCACGCCACTTGACGAAACCGCACTTAGCTTTCGAGCAGACTTTGGTAGCGGGCAAGCTGCCTACGCCGACCGCGCCATGGACGGCTCAAAATTTGACCGCACTTCGTTTAGCACCGCACTTCGTCAAGGCGTGGGCGCGCATGAGCTAAATTTGCAAGCCTTTTACCACGAGATAGACCACGGCATGGACAACTTCTCTTTGAGAGAGAACAAAGGCGTTTACAACTACAACAACCCAAAACGCACGCTTTTTGGCGCTAGAGCCGAGATGACGCTAAATTTTGACACACTCACCGCCTATGTCGGCGCTGCCTACAACACAGACACGCACCGCTCACGAGTAAGTGGCGCACAAAATAGCGCAAGTGCGGCACTAAACGCCGTCTCAAACAAACCGTTTGTAAAAAACGCACGCTTTGATTATACATCTGGCTTTTTTCAGGGCGAATTTGTGCAAGAGGCTTACGGCATTTTTGGTGGCGCGAGGCTAGACAATGTCCAAACAAAGCAGTTTAGCTCACAAAAAAAACGCACCCAAAAACGCACTTTCAGCGTTTGTTCGCTACGAAAACTACATCTCACAAAGCTTAACGGCGTTTGCGGGATTCGGACGGGCTGAAAGAGTAGCAGACTTTTGGGAGGTGCAAAAAGTGGGCGGCATGGAGCTAAAAAGCGAGAAAAACGCACAGCTAGATGCTGGAGTTACTTACAAAAACGCCATTTCAGAGACGAGCCTAAATTTGTTCGCTTCAAAAGTCAGCGACTTCATCTTGCTTCGCTACGCTGGTGCTGTAAGCGCGTTTAACACAGATGCTTTTTTGGCAGGCGGCGAGCTAAGCAGCGAGTGGCTACTGGGCGAATTTGTGCGGCTTGGCGGCGGCGTCTCTTACACCTACGGGCAGAATCTCAAAGAGACAAACGGCTTAAAAAAGGGCGATGCGTTGCCAAAAATAGCACCTTTGGCGTTTAGGTTTTTAGCAGGAGTCGAGAAAAAGGCGTGGTTTTTGCGAGCGCAAGTGTATGCAAACGCCGCACAACACCGCTACAAAGAGGGCTACGGAAACGTGGTCGGAAAGGACTTGGGGCGAAGTGATGCCTTTTGGACGTTTGGCGTTTCTGGCGGATATAAATTTGAAAAATACCAAATTTTACTCTCGGCAGAAAACCTAAACAACGCACTTTACAGCTACCAAAATTCAAAAAACGGCGTTCCTATGGAGATGGCAAACTACGACATTCCAGCGACACAGCGAATTTACGAGCCCGGTCGGAATTTTTGGATAAAAATAAAAGCGGAGTTTTAGCGTGGCACAGGCGGGAGAAGATTTGGCACATTTGGCGAATTTGGCGAATTTGGCGCGTTTAGTGCGTTTGGCACAAACAAAAGATTCGCCGTTTTTACAAATTTACACAAATGTTGTAGCGTTTTGTGTCTCTTTTGCGGTTTTTTTGTTTTTTGTCTCTCTTTTTTGTGTTGTAAATTTTGGTTTTGTAGAAAAAAATGCGAATTTAGGTGTTTCTGAAGTTTTTGAAGTGAGCGTGGTGAGTTTTGACAACGCTGAAAATTTGCAAAATTCGCAAAATGAGCTAAATTCTCTAAATTCTCTAAATTCACAAATTTCGCAAAAACCAAATTTGCCTTTACAAAATCAAGAAAAAACCGCCGTGAAAAATCTAGCCAAAAACGACAAATTTAACGAACAAAAAGTGTCAAAAAACAAAAATTCAAATGCAAAAATGGGCGTAAATTTAAAACAAAACGCAAAAGCTACCACAAAAGCCGCTGCCAAATTTAACGCAAATTTAGGTAAAAATTTCGGTGAAAATTTAGGTGAAAATTCTAGCGACCTAGCGCCCACGCCACTCGCCTCAAACAGCAAAAATTTCGCTCACATAAGAACGCTCATAACACGCCACGTCGTCTATCCGCCACGCGCAAAACGCCTACGCCAAAGCGAAGTTGTGGTGCTAAAATTTGAGCTTTTCACAAACGGCGAAGTGCGAAACGCTCACGCTTTTGGCAAATTTGACCTACTCAAAAAAGCAGCACTAAACGCCCTCTCAAAAAGTGCTACCAGCTTTCCAAAACTCTCAAAAAACGTAGCAGTCGAGCTAGCCATAGACTTCCGTTTGGAGTAGCAAATTTGTTTAAATTTCACAATTATTTAATAATTTCAAAATATAATCGCACTTTGTAAATTTAAAAATGGAGTAAAAAATGAAAAAGATATTTTTGGCGTTGCTAGCTGCAGCGGCACTAAACGCAGGCGGCTTTAACGCGGCGATGCAGGAATTTTTGGCGGAGTTAAAAACGCAAGCAAAAGCGGAAAATGCGAATTTTAAAGAGTTTGACGCAGCGCGTGGCGAGCGAATTTTTAAGACAAAAAGTGTCGGCAAAAACGACCAAACCATCTCTTGCCAAAGTTGCCACGGCACAGACCTCACAAAAGAGGCGACAAATGTTTTCACAAACAAAATTCTCGCCCCACTCTCGCCAAAAGCAAACCCCGAGCGTCTTACGGACGTGCGTGAAGTAAAAAAGTGGCTAAAACGCAACTTTAAAGATGTATATTTGCGTGAAGGAACGGCACAGGAGAAGGGCGATGTGTTGTATTTTCTCATAAATCAATAAAAAAAGGAACAAAAAATGAAAATCACAAAAATTCTTTTGGCTCTATTTTTGGCGACTCTTACGTTAAATGCGGAGAGTTACGAAGGGCGTGGCGATTACGGTGGCTACGACGGGCGAGGTTACGGCGAGGGCGAGCGCGGTTTTGGCTACAAAAAAAACAAACGTGAAAAGATAGACGTGCGACCAGTGGACAACGCGCTCTACAAAAAAGAGTGCGCAAGCTGCCACTTTGGATATCAGCCGGGCTGGCTACCTGAAAAGTCGTGGCGTTTCATCATGCAAACGCTAGAAGACCACTACGGCACGGACGCAAGTGTGGACAAGAAGACGGGCGAGGAGCTGCTAGACTACGTGGTTTCAAACAGCGCCGAGCGAGCGACTGGCTACAAACGAAGTGCAAAAATGCTTCGTTCTGTTGAGCCCGGCGTGCTTTATAAGTCTATAACCGAGATTCCGTATCACATAAAAAAACACAAAAAGATAGAAAAGTGGATGATAACGCAAAAAGAGGTCAAAACTCTCGCAAACTGTGCGGCGTGCCACAAAAAAGCTGACGAAGGCAAATTTGGCAAACGAAGTGTTTACATTCCAAACTACGGCGAGTGGCGAGACGACTAAATGCGGAAAATGGAGAGCTGAAAACGGAGTGCGGAGTGCGTTCGGAGTGCGTTCGGAGTGCGATGAGCTATCAAATTTTAGAAAAATTCTTTTGTGTTTTCAGTCGCTTTGCAAATGTTTGCACTGAATTTCGATTTTTTTAAAAGCACAAATTTTCACCATCATTATAAAAAAACAAAAAGGTAAAAAACGATGAAAAAAATTTACGTGTGGTCTTTTGCGGCACGCTTTTCGCATGTGGTGATGGCGGTCGCACTCGCACTAGCATACATAACGAGCGACTTTGACAGACTACTCTACTTTCACGCGGTGCTTGGTGTGGTTTTTGGTGTAGCGGTGGCGATGCGTTTGGTTTGGGGCTTCGTCGGGACGGTGCATTCGCGATTTTGCGACTTTAAATTTGGCGGAGTTGCGGAGTATTTTCTGTCGTTTTTTGGTAAAAAACAGCGTTTTTTAGGGCACAATCCCGCCTCGTGTGTGGCTATAGTGCTCATGCTTTTGCTAGGAGTCGTCTGCGCGGTGAGCGGTTTGGCACTCTACGGAGTGGACGAAAAGAGTGGCGTTTTTTCTTTTTTGGGAGAAAACTACGCTAAATTTGAATTTGTCGAAGATTTGCACGAATTTTCAGCAAACATGCTTGTGTGTGTGGCGGTGGCGCACGTGTGCGGTGCTTTGGTGGATAAATTTTGGCACAAAAATGACGCGGTAGATTCGATGGTTACGGGCTTTAAGGCGACTGGCGGGTTAAGTGTGGAGAGTGATGGCTCGTGGGTAGAAAACAGCGGCGTGATTCGTGTGCGGTTTAGTGCGTTTCAGCGTCTCTTTTGCGTGGTGTGGGTAGCGCTGATTCTGCTCGCGTGTGGGCTATTTTTTGTGCGTGAAAATTTCTTGCTGGGCTCGCGTGCTACGTTTGAGAGTTATGCGAAATTTATAAATTCTAGTTACGTGAGTGCAAAAAACGAAAATGTAAATTTGGAAAATGAGAAAAATGGTGAGATTTTCGTAAAAGAGTGCGGCAGTTGCCACATGGTATATCCGCCGTTTTTGCTCTCGGCTCGTGCGTGGGAAAAGATGATGTCAAATTTAGAAGAGCATTTTGGCGACGATGCAAGCATAGACGACGAGGAGAGAGTGGAGGCGGTGCGGGCGTTTTTGGTGGGTGCTAGTGCGGAGAAAAGGGGCGAAAAAGTGGCGGTAAAGATGCTTCGTGGCGAGCGAATGTGGCGTGGCATTTGGGCTGGCAGTGCGAGCGGTGCTGGCGGTTCGGGCGGTTTTGGCAGTAAAAGTAGCGAGCGAGGGCGTGGCGGTTTTGTTGATTCTGTGAATTTAAGCGGTGTGGCTGGCGGTCAAAGTGGCGGTTTTACAAACTCTAGCGGTTTTACAAATTTGGGTGCTAACAAGCAGGCAAATATGGGCGAAGTTGCCATCACAAAAAACGCCTACTGGATAGACGAGCACGAGGGGCTGGACGAGCGTGTCTTTACGCAAAAAGCGGTAAAGTCGCGTGCCAACTGTGCGGCGTGCCATGAGGGCATAGAGGCTGGGGTTTTACAAAAACGACTGATTCGCTTTGAGCTTGTGGAGTGAAAAGGGGAATTTGGCTTAAATTTAATTTTGAAAATGACAAAGCAAAAAAAGAATTTACAAGGGCGACAAAAGCGCCCAAGCAGAAGCGAGTGCAAAGCTCCCTCCACACCGTGCTAAGCGTCAAGATAATGTCGTCCATAAGGTAAGGTTAAGTGAGGTTTCGCTAGAATCGCTTTTGAGTAAAAAAATGAAGGGATGCGTTAGTTAGCTAAAAGCTGACTTAACGCAACGACTATCTGTAAAACCAAAGATACTAAAGTTAGTATTTCGATCCACTTTTTCATCGTCAGACCTGCCTTTCTTCTCAACGCAAGCACGTTTAACTACGCTTATGACATTTTGCATTTTAGCAAATTCGACCTTAATGTAAATTTCATTTTAAAACAAAAAAGCAAAAAACCGGCTTATATATCATGCAAAGAATCGCAAACAGCCACTACAAAGCATTTTCTACCACTTTTCTCTCCTCGTCCGTAAGCCCGTAAAGCTCGCACACTAAATTTTCTACCTTTTCATCGTTCTTACAAATTTGCTTTTGTAGCTTTTCCACACGCTCCTTTGCCTCTATCTTCTCGTCCAAACCAAACGTCTCCATGTGTTTTTCGTATTTTAAAATCCTCCATTTTGCCTCCAGAATCTCCTCCACCAAAGCCACAACCGCATCAACCACGCTTTGGTTTTGTGCTGTTATGTGCGGAATGGGAAACTTTTCTACATATTGGTTTGACAACAAAAAAGCCGTGTCCGAATACAAGTGCCCTATTTTCTTAAAATAGAAAAAAATAATCTTTGAATTCAACACGCCCAACAAAAATTTGTTAAATTTCGAATTTGAAGTCGTCAAAAACGCCATACTATCCAAAATAAAAGCGCCCTCGTCCAAAACAAAACTCGGCTTTTGCGTTACTCGCTGCCAGCAAATTTTCTCTTTTGCAAACTCCTCAAAATACTTCGCGCCATATCTTTGCAAACAATACCACTCATATCGAACGCCAGTTTCAGCCTTGTTTCTACCCGCAAGCTCATTTTTAAAACTACACAAATGCGCATAAACAGAAGGGTATAGCTTTTTAAAATCCGCCTCATTTTCAGCCATCGGTTTTGGATTTTCAGTGTTTGGAAAGTGCCATGTTACAAATATCACCCAAAACCCAGCCCACTTTGCATCATAGCACTCCATATCTCTGCCACGCAAAACAGGACGAATCAAATTTGCCGTTCGCTCTTTTTCGTCAAAATTCGCACACGCCGCTAGAATCGCCTCGCGTTTTTCGCTACTTATGATAAACGCCTCGTTTAGTCCAGTTTTAATGCCATAATTTATCTCCACGCCATCCCACTGCCCAAGCGGCGTGCCGACCGACTCAATCTTCGCTTTCAAAGCCAGCTCGTCAGCGTTTGCAAAACTCCAGCACTGCTTGTTTAGCGTGCTCTGATGAAGCTTTTGGTAAGTGGCGTTTTGTAGGTCAAATTCAGCACTTTTTGGCGCAAAAAAGTCAAATTTACTCTCGCCAAAACCGCCAACACAACGCGAATTTTTAAACACCGTGATGGCACTGTCAACTGTCGCATCTGCAAAAATCTTTACCGCATTAAAGTCTACGACACTCAAAATTTGCGTATTTGCCAGCAAAAATTCGCGCAAATTTTCGCCGTAGCTCGCTCTAAAAAATTTGTTTGAGCAGATGAAGCCCAAAAGTCCGCCCTCACGCAAACACTTTACGCCGAGTTCGTAAAAGTAAACGTAAAGGTCTGCCGTGCCGTTGTAAACGGCGTATTTTTGCGACAACATCGCCTTTTGCTCTTTTATGCTCTCCTGCCTAACATAAGGCGGGTTGCCTATAACGCAGTCAAATTTAAAGTCAAAAGGAGAGTCAAGAAGCGAATTTGCGCAAACTATGTTGTTGTTTAAATTTGTCAAAACTCGCCCTTTTGCCGCCGTTTTTACCCAAAGCGAGAGTTTTGCTATCTCGCACGCATCGGCGTTAATGTCCACGCCATATAGATTCTTCTCTAAAATTTCTGGTGCTATGTCATAAAGCTGCAAACTTTCATTTTCGAATTCTCGGCGTTTTTCATCTACTTTTTTGTGCTCACGAATCAAAAATTCCAAAGCTTGATTTAAAAACGCACCGCTTCCGCACGCTGGGTCAAGCACCTTTAAATTTAGCAAAAATTCGCGGTAGGCGTAGAGTTTGGTTTTGTAAATTTCGCCATCTTTGTTTAAAATCTTTCGTTTTTTGGTCGTTCTTTCTACAAAATCGTCTAAATTTGCCCCCAAATCCAGCCCAAATTCCGCCTTTTTCTCCTCGCAAATTTGCCCAAGCGTCCTTTGGACTATGTAGCGTGTAACAAATTCTGGCGTGTAAAAGATGCCATCTTTTTTGCGTTTTGACTTTCGTTTGTCAAACTCACCGCCAACTATGAGCGCCTCAAGCTCCTCTAAGTCGTTTAGGCTTTGTTCGAAAATGTGCCCTAAAATGTTTACACTCACTTCGCTCGCAAAGTCATATTTTACGATGTGTTTTAGCTCCAGTAACGCCTCGTCGCTCACATGTAGCGAATTTAAAAATTCGTCCTCGCCAAAAAGCCCGCCGTTAAATTTGGCTATGTTTTGCGGCGTGCTTCCTGTGTCGATGGCACTAAAAAGTCGCTTAAAATAGTCGTAAAGCGGTGCTTTTGGTGCAAACGAATTTTTGTTTTTTTGGTGCGAATCGATAAGTCCTTCGATGGTGTTGTGCGGCAAAAGCCCTTTATCTTGCGCAAAAGCAACAAAAACAAACCTGTCGCAAAGCTTGGCGGTGGCACTCAAAAGCCGTTTTGGCTCTGTTTGTGCCGTGTGTGCGTTGTTTAATTTTAAATCATCAAATAAAATAGTGCGAAAAAAAGAAAAATCTTTGTAAAATTTTATGCAAATTTCACTCTCGTTTGCCTCCTCTGTTCGCCTTTTTAGCACAAGCGGCGTGTCGTTTTTTAGGCTTTTAAATGAGAGAATTTTGTAAAATTCTATAAAGCGAATTTTGTCCATCTCAAAAAGGTCAAACTCTTCAAATTCCACACGGTCGTCTATGTAAAAACGAAGTTTTGCGAAATTTGAAATGATGACATATTTGCAATTTTTGTGAGAAACTTTGTAGCCAAAGGCTTGTTTTTCTGCTTCGGCAAGGTTTGTCGTTTTTGTGTCTTTTAGCTCCACAACTGCGACTACTTGTTCTGTGTTTTGGTTTTGGGCGTGTTGTTTTTGTGCGTTTTGCTGTGTTTGCTGCGTTTGCTGCGTTTGCGTTTTTTGTTGATCTTGTTTTAAAAAAACGACCGCCGCGTCTGCTCTTTTGCCTCCGACTGCGTCTTTTTTTTCGAGAGTTAGGTTGTAGATGTGAGGCGAATCGGCTTTGAGCGTGTAGCCCAAAACATTCACAAAAATCTCCCTTAAAAAACTCTCTTTAAACTCCTCCTCTTTGAAGCTAAAAATGGCATCTTTTTTGGCTTGAAATTTTTTTAGATTCTCAAATTTTAGCGCTAGCTCACTCTCGTCCAAACTCAACTCATCTAAAAATTTTTTGTTAAACATGCTCATTTTATAGCCCTTTTTGTGGTGTTTTTTAATTTGATTTTTGAAAAAAAGAATTTACAAGGGCACTAAAAAGCGCCCAAGCAGAAGCAAGTGCAAAGCTCCCTCCACACCGTGCCAAGCGTCAAGATAATGTCGTCCATAAGGTAAGGTTAAGTGAGGTTTCGCTAGAATCGCTTTTGAGTAAAAAAATGAAGGGATGCGTTAGTTAGCTAAAAGCTGACTTAACGCAACGACTATCTGTAAAACCAAAGATACTAAAGTTAGTATTTCGATCCACTTTTTCATCGTCAGACCTGCCTTTCTTCTCAACGCAAGCACGTTTAACCACGCTTATGACATTTTGCATTTTAGCAAATTCGACCTTAATGTAAATTTAATTTTAAAACAAAAAAGCAAAAAACGAAATTTAACAAATTTTGCTTTTGTTTTTTTTAAGGACATCTATAAAAAACTGGTTTTTAGAGATGCCCTGTAATCGCCCTTAAACTCAAAAAATTTCTCTTTATTTGACAAGTTTTGTCGCTTTTTCATAAAGTTCTGCCGCTTTTTTGCTGTCCGCCGCAACGCCACTACCCGTCTCATACATTACGCCCAAAAACGCACACGCGCTAGAAGTGCCCTCATCGCAAAGCTTTTGGAGCACTTCGGCGGTTGGTTTTTGTTCTGGTTTTTGTTCTGGTTTTGGCGCTGGCTTTTGTGCTTTTGGCGCTGGTTTTTGTGCTGACGTGGTGGCGTTAGCGGTGGCGTTAGCTTTAACTTCAGCCTCGATGCCATTTTTGACAAGCTTGCCTACTTTTGCAAGCGGTGTTTCACTTGAAACGGCGGTGGTCGCTTTGGCTGGATTTGTTAGCATGGCTGGTGCTTTTGAAGCGGTTTTGTTTGACGTGCTAACGTTTGTTTCGGTGATAGCTGGCATCTTTGCCGTTATGTTTTTGGTGATGTTTGCTGGCGCTAAGCTAGCTTTTGTCGCTTTTGTCAAATTTGAAACACTCAAATTTGCTGGCATTTTTGCCGCCGTTGTGTTGGTTTTGCCCGTTTCGGTCGCGTTTGTTGCGGTTTTGCCTGCTGGCGTTTCGCTCACTGCTGGCGTTTTGCTCGCTGGTGTCGCTGGTGTCGCAAGCGAGGCGATGTAACTAGCGACTGCTTTGATGTCTTCGCCTGTAAGTTTTGCTGTTTGGAGCTTCATGATGGCGGCTTGGTTAAATTTGCCTTTGCCCAGTTTGCCCTCTTTGTAAGCCGTTACGGTCTCCTCTATGTAAGCTGCGCTCATCGTGCGAAGTGGCTCTATCTTGCCTAAATATTTTGTTTCGGCTTTTGCGCCGTGGCACGCTACACACTTTTTATAAACCGCCGCGCCGTCTACGCCGAACGCACCTGTGGCAAAAGTCGCCGCTGCTAAAAATGTAATGATTTTTTTCATTTTTTGTCCTTTATGTAAATTTGTGTGAGAATTATAGCGAATATTTCTTATGTTTGTATAAAAAAGCGTGAGAAAAGTAATGCATATTACAAAATAGCTACTTGCCGTTTCATTTAAGTCAAAAATTTAGGCAAAGCGAATTTGGGTAAAAAGCTTTTGTTATTAAATGAACTCTAAAAAATTTGACTATGAGTGCCTACGTTGATGGCAACAAGTGTCAAAATTTCACCATCTTTCTCATAAAGAAAAACCAAATCGCCACGAATGTGGCACTCACGAAGATTTTGCAAAGTGCCTTTTAGCTGATGGTCGCAATATTTTGGCGGTAAAACTTCTCCAGTTCGCAAAATGTCCATCAGTTTGTCTGTCAAGTCTTTATCTTTTGACGACAATTTTCTATAAGACTTGACAAACTTTTTGGTCTGAATGATTTTAAATTTGTTGCTAGATTTCGCCATTTTCAACCGCCCTTCTAAATTCAGCCGAACTCTCATACGCCTTTATCTTCCCTGCTAAAAAGTCAGCTTTGGTCTCTGCCAGTTCTGCTAAGATGCGTGCTGCCGCTTCTTCGCTGTAGTAGCACTCTTCGCTTTCACAAACTTTTTTCTGCTCATCTTTTTTTGAGATTTTGTATTTTACGCTTGGATGAGTTTTTAAAACGGCTTTAATGGCGTTAAGTAGTGTGTTGTCTATGTTTTGTAAAGAGATGGTCGCGTTCATGGTGTTCCTTTTTCTAAATTTATGCCGTGCGAATTTGGGCTAAATTTAAGGCAAATTCTTTGGGTAGCTTTCACTACCGGGCATCTCTAAAAAACCATTTAACGGAAGTTGGTGGCTTGCTTTTTTGTTTGTTTTTCGAGGAACTTCGTTTGCATATTTTTACCTTAAAATTCGTCA
>DCIZ01000088.1:2689-7801 GCA_002317305.1 Campylobacter sp. UBA1713 | reverse complement strand
TCCTCATTTTAAGAAAAAAATCTACTAAAAACACTCCAAAAAATCAAGCCAAACTGGTTTTTAGAGATGCCCTACCCAAATTTCCGCACTCCAAAGCGTTAGTTTGACAAAAACAACCCGCTCTTTTGCATCAAAAGCGTCTCTGCTAGCTCCATGCTTTGTGCTACAACTTCGTCCATGTTGAAGTATTTGTATTTGCCAAGTCGCCCTATGAAGTAGAGATTCTTACACTTGCTCGCTTCGTTTTCGTATTTTCTATACAAAAGCGAAGTCGAATCGTTTGGCACTGGATAGTAACGCTCGTCCCCTTTTCGCCAGTTTTTCGAATACTCATAAGCGATGATGGTCTTGCTACTTTTAAACGGCAAGTAGTGTTTAAACTCGCTAATGCGCGTGTAGTCGTAGTTGTTCGGGTAGTTTACTACCGCACACTCCTGAAACTGCGGGCAGTTGAGTTTTAGCAGTTTAAAGTCTAGACTTCTGTAAGGCAACTCGCCAAATTTGTAGCCGAAAAATTCGTCTATCGCACCGCTGTAAAACAAGCGATTGTAAGACTTCTCCATGCCATACTCAAATTTAACACCAAGCGCCATCGTGATGTTTGGGTGGTCGGCGATGCGCTCGCAAAGCTTTGCATAGCCCTCAAACGGAATTCCCTGAAAACGATCCTGAAAATATCTGTCGTCATTGCTAATGCTAACTGGCACTCGCTCAAAAACACTCTTGTCAAGCTCTTCGGGCTTACACTGCCACTGCTTTGCTGTGTAGTGAACGAAGATGTGTTCATAGATAAAGTCAGCCAGCTCGCCAAACTCTTTTTTTAGGTCTAAGATGCTTATCTTTGTGCCAAATTTAAATTTATCCAAAAGCCTGTTTTCACAATACTGCGCTATCTTGTTCGGGAAAGCTTTGTAAAGCGAATTTATGTTAAAAGGCACAGGCACTAGCTCGCCATTTACCAAAGCCTTTACCTTGTGCATGTAAGGGCTAAAGATGGCGAAGCGATTCAAAAATTTCCACACCTTTTCGTTGTTTGTGTGAAAGATGTGTGAGCCATATTTGTGCACCAAAATGCCGTCATCGTTGTAGTCGAAGACATTGCCACCAACATGACTTCGCTCGTCTATCAAATAAACCTTGTCGCCACCTTCAGCCAAAAGTCTAGCGAGCGTGAGCCCAGAAAGCCCCGCACCGACAATTAGATTTTTTGCCATTTGCTAACTCCTTTGTATATACGTAAACCGCAAAACCAAAAACGCCGCCATTTGAAATCATCTGTAAAACCAAAAAACCTTTTTGACGGCGGCATGTTTATGTTTAGCATCGAAAAATATCCGATCTTCAAATTTGGATTCTCTCTTTTTTTGTGGTCTATCCACGCGTTAAGCAGAAGTTCGCCAAAAAACCCAAAAATGCGTGACTGATATGCGTTATAATTTTTATAGTCAAGTCTCTCTTTCAAATAGAAAAGTATGTCAAAAAGCCACTCACAATACTCGCCAAAAAGTTCTCGTTTTGCAACAAAAATATTTGCAAACGAATTTACCTGACGGCTCGTAAAGTAGTCGCTCACGTGCATCTGCGGAAACTTTTCCTCTATGTAACTCAGTGCAACATCTAAGTCTCTAACGTAGTGAAAGTTGCCGTAGTGTTTGTAAAGCTCGTCAAAGTGCCCAACAGGCAAGACGATGTCAAACTCCGCTACACATTTTCTTAAACTCGCCTCATCGAGCCCAAAGTCTGCAAGGTTTGAGAGTTTTTTTATGTCGCTACTTTTTTGTGAATTTCTAGTAAAGTCTAACATTCTTCTATAGTGAAAGAGCCCGAGATAATCTTCATCTGGCAAATTTTTCCACGCCCAATAAAGCCCAGTGAGCTCACAAAAGTAGCGATTCTCCTGTGAGATATTTTCGCCTTCATTGTCTAGTCGTGGCGTTGCGCCCACGCTAGCACAAAGCGAGGCAAAACTCTCTATGTCTTCTTTTTTTTTGCGAGAAGCACCACACAAAAGCGGTGTCAAAATTTCGTTCGCAAAAATGTCGCTCTTTTTGTGATAGCAAACAATTATCTTCATCTACTGCCTTTATCTCTGCCTTTATCTCTGCCTTTATCTCTGCCTTTGAAACTATTTACTAGATAAACATTTCTCTTTAAATTTAGTTACCCAAAAACAAAAACGGCGAGTGCAGCCTAGCGCAAGCGACTAAAAGCCACCCGCTCACAAAAAGCCACACTCGCACGCCTCATGCAAAATGCACCAAAATGCAAAACGCACCACAAAAGTCAAAAAGTCAAATTTGACTAAAACATACTTGTCTTGACTTTAACATCGACTCGTCTGTTCTCTGTTCTGCCTTTTGCGTTGTTGTTGTCAGCTATAGGATTTGCAACGCCGTAGCCTTTGTAGCTAACTTTGTCCGCATCCAAACCTAAGTCTATGAGCTTTCTAGCAACAGCAGCCGCTCTTTGGTTTGAGAGTCTCAAATTTGTATTTTTGTTGCCACGATTGTCTGTGTAGCCCTCGACAACGACAGTGTAAACTCTCTTACCTTTTACTTTGTCTACGATCTTTTGTAGCTCGTTGATTTGTGCTTGGTTAAGAACCGCACCACGTGTAAAGCCTAAGTTGTTGTTTAGTCTCACTAGGTCAGCACCCTCTACATTTGGAGCAGCGTAAAGATCACGTTTTGTATACTTCAAGTCGATACGTCTATTTGAGTTTCTGCCCTCTGGTGTAGTGTTCTCTGCGATAGGTCTATATCTACCATAACCAAAGCTCTTACTCTTCTCTGCTGGAACGCCATATTTTACAAGCTCATCACGGACAGATTTTGCACGTCTCTCAGAAAGAAGCTGGTTGTTTGCATCTCGACCAACATTGTCTGTGTGTCCCTCAACGATGACACTCTGTGTTGGGTCTTGAAGGATCTTGTCGGCAATAGGTTTTAGTGCTGCTTTTTGAGCTGCGCTAAGTGTGTAAGCACCTGTTCTAAATGTAAAGTCAACCGCATCGCCACCGCCACCTGCTGTCAAACGTGTGATCTTCTCGCAACCATACTCGTCTACGACTGTGCCCTCTGGTGTGCCCGGACATCTGTCGATGCCATCTGGAACGCCATCGCCGTCTTCATCGCTCTCTACGACTTTTTTGCTACCGCTAAACGAAACGCCAAAGCCTAGTGAGTAGAGGTAGTCCCACTCGCCCTCAAAATCTCTCAACGCTCTCGCCTCTGCTTTTAGTGCGAAGTTGTCTTTTACGAAATATTTTAGACCCAAACCGCCCTGTGCAAAACCTGCATCTTGAGCGCCGTAAAAGCCAGAATATTTAGCCTCAAGGTTATCAGCGACCTCTCTTGTGTAGTCCTGGTAGCCCACACCGATCAAAGCATAAGGGACAAGGTTTCCGACTTTAAGAACATTGATGTCTTTAACCAAGTTTAGGTAGAAACGTGAAAGTTTTGTTTTAAAACCTGGGTGATAGTAACCACCTTCTTGTTCTTCCAAACCTGTACATACCTTATTGTCAGGCATATAACAGTTCCTATACTTCACACCGCTAGAGTAGTCAAAACCGATCTCAATCTGACTTACCAAAAATTTATCGATATTTCTTCCGAGTCGCAAACCGATAAAGTTATAGTCAGCCACACCATGCGTTCCATCTGGATGAGCATAACCTACAACAGGACTTATCTCAAATTTATATCCATTAGAAGCAAAAAGCGCTGTTGCAGCACAAAGCGCCAAAGCAAGCTTTTTCATATTTATCTCCTTAAATTAAAATCCTTTTTATTTTAACCAAGCTTTTATAAAATCTAAATAAATTCAAAAGATGATTAAATATAAAAACATAAACCATGTTACAAATTTACACACAAATTCAAATTTTGTCTTTTTCGCACAAAACAAACGCCAAAAAAACCAAAACCCACGCACGCAAATTTGCAACAAACCAACTATCTCTTTGAGAACTGCGGACTTCTTCTCGCCTTTCTCTTACCAAATTTCTTTCGCTCGACCACACGGCTGTCTCGTGTCAAAAGCCCTTCTGGCTTCAAAACCGCCCTAAACGCCCTGTCCATCGCCGCCAAAGCCTTTGAAATTCCATGCCTCAAAGCCTCCGCTTGCGCGCTGTAACCGCCACCCAAAGTGATCGCCCGAATGTCCATCGTGCTCTCTTGTTTGGTCGCTACCAAAGGCTGAATCACTTTTAGCTTTATAGCCTCATGTCCGCCCAACCAGCCGTTCAAATCTAGCCCGTTTACACTGATCTTGCCGCTTCCTGGTTTGACCCAAACCTTCGCAACGGCTGTTTTTCTCTTTCCTGTCGCATAAATAGTTGCCATCGTCTACTCCTTATTTTGTTTGAGCCGTGTGAGGATGCTCAGCACTTGCGTAAACTTTAAACTTTTTGATCATCTCACGCCCGAGTTTTGTCTTTGGTAGCATGCCGCGCATCGCAAGTTTGTAAAGCTTCTCTGGCTTGTTTGCCAAAAGCTCACCAAATTTCTCGCTCTTTACACTGCCAAAGTAGCCAGAATGTCTGTGGTAGAGTTTATCTTCGGCTTTGTTAGCACCCGTTACGACCGCTTTGCTAGCATTTACGATGACAACGTAGTCGCCACAATCAACGTTTGGCGTGTAGCCCGGTTTGTGCTTGCCTCGCAAAAGCGTAGCGGCTTGTGTTAAAAGACGACCAAATCTTTGACCAGCAGCATCAAGCACTACCCAATCACGCTTGACTTCACTAGGTTTAGTAATGTTTGTCATATCTTACCCCTCAAATTTTGAATTTTAAAACGTGGGATTATAGCCAAAAGTTCTTAAATAAAGCTTAATTTAAGTAAAGTTTAAGCGTTCAGAATGCGGAATGCGGAAAACGGAATCGGTGCGGAGACGTCATTCTGAGGGAGCTGAAAGCGACCGAAGAATCCCCGAAATTTGAGCGAGTAGAATCTTTGAAATTTGCTTTTTCGTGAATTTGTAGATTCTACTCGCTCAAAAGGCAGGGGATCTTCGGTCGGTAACGGAAAACGGAATTTGTAAAAAATTTGCTTTTTTATGAATTTGACGATTCTACTTATTCACAAGGCGGGGGATTCTTCGGGTCGC
>DCIZ01000088.1:0-2627 GCA_002317305.1 Campylobacter sp. UBA1713 | reverse complement strand
GCACTCCGCATTCTGAACGCATTCCGTTTTCCGAAATCACCTGTCCGTGCCATACTCCTCAAAAACGACACGCCCGTCCTCTAAAACCGTGCCTTTCAAAAACCCACGATCGCCCAAAAGCGAAACGCCATTTATGTAAAACTCACCCTCTTTTTCAAGCGGACTTTTCACCCGAAAACCCAAATTTAACGCCACATTTTGCGCTATTTTGTAGTGTGTCAAAACGCCCGCCTTAAGCCCAGCGCGCCCCAACATCTCAAAACCATACGAGCTAGCAAAAAAGGCAACATTTGCCACATTTGGACTCAAAAACGCATGTCCCCACTCACGCTTCACACTCTCGTTTTTGTCGCTAGTCAAATTTAAGCCCACACTCGCACTTTCGCCCATCGCCTCTGCGTGGTCAGGCACAAAGTATACCACCGCCTCCTCATCTTTAAAAAACTCAAAAACACTACTCACCACAAAGTCAGTAAAACAGATGGCGTTGTCATATGTGTCTATTCGCTTTTGGTCAAACGCCTCGCCGCCATCGTCAGCACTCGTGCCGCCAAATTTCTCACACTCTTTCATCTCTTTGTAACTCTTCTCATAAGGCGAGTGCGGGCTTCTTTGGTGCAAAATGACAAAATTTTTCTCCCCAAATTCGCTTTTTGCCTTTTTTAGCTCCTCTAACAAAACTAGGTCAGACTCCCCAAAACCACTCACAAAGTAGTAGTCAAAAAGCGCAGGCAAAAAGGCGTCCGCTTCGTTTTGGCTCTGGTTAGATATGTAAAAAACCTTAAAACCTGCCTCTTTTGCCAGCTTTGTTAGGTGTGTTTTTGTGCTCTGAATCTGCGTATAGTTGTCAGGCTCATAAGCTACATTTGCAAACATCGGCAAAGAAATTCGCGTTAAAACGGAGCTAGAAAACGCCCTTTTTGCCAAAAAATTCGCATCTCTTTTAGCCAAAGCACTTAACCGCTCATCTGTCTTTCTAGCATACCCAAAAAGGCTAAAATGACTCGCACTCACACTCTCGCCCACGACAAGCACGACATTTTTTGCCGTTTTTAGCGTTTTGTCAAATTTGACTTCGTAAGGTGCGTAAGCGACTTGTTTTTTCTCGCTGCCACTGTAAAAAACGGCATATCCGACAAAGACATTTACCGCATTTACCAGCGTTACTCTGTTTGTGCGTGGCAAGAAGTTGTTTATCTTTTTTGTCTTAAAAAGCGCTTTGTATGGTGTAAAAAGCAGAATCGCCACAAGCAAAAAAGTCGCCACGCGTGGGCTTTTTGCCAAAGTAAAACGCGCCAAAAAAACTGCTAACAAAATGTAAACGCCCACCACGCCAAAAAAAGCCAGCCAGTAGCTCGCTTTTGCCATCGTAGAACTCTCCAAAACTTCGCCAAATTCGTCTAGCGCTAACTCTATGGCGACTGGATTCAGCGGCGTTTCATACCACAAAAAGTGCACAAGCATGAAAGACTGCATGACACAAAACACCGCCAAAGTCGCACGCACGAAAATTTGGCTTTTGACTTTGGCAAGCACGCCTGCGGTTACAAATAAAAAAATAATGGTCGCGTCAGTGGCAAAAGCGTAGTCTTTTACTAAAAAAAGAAGCACAAAGTCAGCGACCAAAAAGCCACAAAAAACAAAAAGCGTGGCAAAAAGCCACCTCGTAAATTCGTTTTTTAAGAAATTTTGCATTTAAGCCTCATTTAAGTTCTAGCTTTACATATAAACGTTTCGGCGCTGGGTAGCCCTCGACGGTCAAATTTGGGTTAGATGGGTCAAGAAAGTCGCACAGACTCTGCCCATCTATCCACTCTGTTTTTCGCTGCTCTTCTGGCGTGGTAGCGCAACTCTCTAGCACCTCAAAGCTCCTAAAACCAGCTCTTTCGCACCAGTTTTGAAGTGCTTTTTGGCTCGGCACGAAGTAGATGTTCGGAATCTTTGAGTAGCTGTTTTTTGGACTTAACACAAATTCGTCATCTCTTTCTATAAACATCGTGTCCAAAAAAACCTCGCCTTTTGGCAAAAGGCTAGCTCGAAGCTCTTTTAGCATCTTTACTGGGTCGCTTCTGTGATATATAACGCCCAAACAAAAGATGGTGTCAAATTTGGTTTCGTAAAAAGGCAAACTCTCCACGCCACAAAGTTCAAACCTAACGCCACTTTTTGCAAATTTCTCCACAAAACAAAACTGCGTGTAACAAAGCTCGCTCGGGTCAAAGCCCACGACTTTTGTCGCACCGCACGCTTTGGCAAATTTCATGGCGTAGTAACCGTTGTTACACCCTACATCGGCGACTATTTTGCCGTTTAGGTCAAAGTGTTTTTTCAGTAGGTTAAATTTAAAAAAACTCTGCCACTCGGCGTCTATTTTTGTCGAATTTGTGGAGTCATTTAGGCTAAACGGACCTTTTCGCCACGGTTTTAGCTTTTTTGCCACTTCGACTAAGTCGCTGCAGTTTTGTGTAAAATTTAACGATATGCAGTCGCCAAAACTCGCCTCGCACTCACGCTCATTTAGCGCACAAATTTCGTTAAGAAGTGAATTTAGCTTTGGGTTTGTCAGTTTCATCTGTAGCCTTTAAGGTTTGTTTGAAGGTGGTTTTGGGCATCTCTAAAAACTACTT
>DCIZ01000136.1 GCA_002317305.1 Campylobacter sp. UBA1713 | reverse complement strand
TTATTTAAATGGTTTTTTAGAGGTGTCCTTAATTTAAAAATGCAAAATTTGCTGTTATTTTGATGTGTTGAATTGGAATAATTTTCCGTTTAGCAAGTGGTGGAGAATCGTGAAATTTGCTTTTTGTAAATTTGACGATTCTTTTCTCTTAACATGCAGTAGTCTCTTTGCTTTGTTTGTAAATAACGGCGATTTGTTTGACGATTCGCATTTCGCACTCTCTCATCGCACTCTCATCTCTCACTCATCTCTCGCATCTTTTCTAGCTCATTAGTGCTAAAACCAGCCTTTAAGCGTGCCTCTTCGCAAAGCACACGCCCGTTTTTAAAGGCGTTTGGGAAGTGTTTTAGCACCACGTCAAACCAGCACGACGCGCTTACGCCCGCCACTTCACACGCAAATTTAAACCACCTGTCGCCCTTGCTAACGTGTGAAATCTCCTCTTCAAAAATGACATCTAACATCTCCTGCCACGATGGCGGCACTTTGCTACGCATGAAAGCGTTGGCTTCTAGCCCGTTGCTCTCCATGTAGCGCGGAACTAGCGCCATTCTCTCCAAAAACGAATTTTGCGTCTTTGCTAGCGCTTCAAAAAGTCCGTCATGCACCACAAAGTCGCCGTAGTCAAAACCTAGCTCGTTTAGCTTTTTTCGCAGCATCCAAAAGTGCCGCACTTCGTCGCTAGCCACGCAAAGCCAGTCGTGGTAGTAGGTGCGTGGCAAGCCATCGAATCTGTAAGCTGCATCTAGCGCTAAGTCTATGGCACTAAACTCAATGTGCGCCACAGTGTGTAAAAGCGCGGTGTCTTTTTGGTGCGGTAAATTTGCCTTTTGTGTGGCGGTGAGTGCGTGCTTTTTGCTGACATCTTTTAGCTTTACCACTTTGCAAAACGCGGCGTAGCTAGGCTTTAAAAGTGGCGCTTTTTTTGCGAAATCTAAATTTGCGTTTTCGTTTTTGGCTAAAAATTCGTCAAAAACGCCTGTGTTAAATTCGTTAAAAAGCTTTTCAAAAAGCTCAAATTTTAGTTCTAAATTTTCGCAGTTTTCTACCTGCCAAATGCGTTGTGAAAATTCGTTCATTTTTTTCCTTTGTTTTAAATAATTTAGACAAAGCGAATTTTTGGTAAAAAGCTAACGCTTTTTATTTAGTCCCTCACCGTTTTTCTTTTTCGCTTTCAGCTCAAAAGAAAAACGGTGAGGGACGGGGGACGGGGGCTACCGCCCCTGCGACCCATTTCGGAGAACAGAATGCGGAAAAACAGAAAACGGAATTGTGAAAATTTGCTTTTTTCTGAATTTGTAGATTCTACTCGCTCAAATTTCAGGGGATTCTTCAGTCGGCGTTTGCCTCTCTCAGAATGACGGCGGTACCGGAAAACGGAATGCAGAAAACGGAAAACGGAATTTCGTAAATTTACTTTTTCGTGAATTTAACGATTCTGTAGAATCACAGAATCCGCATTCCGCATTCCGCATTCCGCACTTTGAATCACCGCTCGCAAAATGCCGCAAAAAGTGCCTCTGTCATCGCCTTTGTCTCCTCTTTTGCACGAGTGTTTGCCATCTTTGCCGTTTTTGAAAACTCTATGAGCTTTTCAGCCGTGTCTACTTCGGCGGGCACTTTTGTAAGGCAGTGTTTTAAAATTTCAGCAGCTGCCACAGCGTCGTCTAGCGCTCTGTGGTGGCGGTTTTTGATGCCTAAAATTTCTTTTAAAACGTCAAGCGAGTAGCGCTCACTCACTATGCAACGCTGTGATAAATTTATGGTGCAAAGTCGGCGGTTTAAAAGCCGTCCAAAACACTCATCTTCCATCGTTTCGGAGATGAATTTGTAGTCAAAACTAGCGTTGTGTGCCACAAAAACATCATCTCCCAAAAAGACCAAAAACCGCTCCAAAGCCTCTGTTAAGCGTGGTGCAAGGCGTAAATCTTTGGCGGCGATGCCCGTTAGCTCGGTTATCTCAGCTGGCACTTCTGTGGCGTAGACAAGCGTGCTAAATTTCTCTTTTATGACGCCGCCTTCTAGTCTAACTGCGCCAAATTCTATGACCTGTCCGCCGTTTTTTTTGCTGCCGTTGCACTCGATGTCCACCACGCAAAAGCGCTGTTTTTTTAGCGGCGTGATGCTCGTTTTTAGCGCGACTTTGCCGTTTGGCGCAAAGAAAATGGGCACGCCTTTGCTCTTCCACGCAAATTTGTCTGTCGGGTCAAAGTAGTCTATTTCGCTGATTCTAGCGCACTTTCTTTCAAAGTCAAAGCGGTTCAAATTTGACTTTGCTAACTGCTCTAGTAGCGCTTCAAGTGTCTCTTTCTTTTTCATATTTTAAGAGAGTTTATGGCTGCTTTGTAGTCATTTGAACCAAAGACAAAGTTGCCCGCTACCACCACATCAGCGCCCGCTTCGTCAAGCTCGGCGACATTTAGCCCATTTACGCCGCCGTCTACTTCTATGAGGCATTTTGCGTCTTTTCGCTCTATTAGGTTTCGTAATTCGACTACTTTTTTCAGCACTTCTGGCATGAATTTTTGCCCGCCAAAGCCCGGATTTACGCTCATTAAAAGCACCATGTCGACTTCACAAATGATGTGCTCTAGTGAGGCGACTGGCGTGTGTGGGTTTAGTGTGATGGCGGGACTAACGCCGTTTTTTCGGAGGTAGTCTAGCCAGCGAAGTGGGTGCTTCTCTTCTTCTATGTGAAAGCTTAGAAATTTTGGCTCAAATGGCAAAAAGAGGTCTATGAAAAAAGGGACGTTTTCTACCATGAGGTGGATGTCAAGAGGCACGGTGGATGCCTTTTTTACGGCGTTTACTACAAGCGGTCCGATGGTGAGATTCGGCACAAAGTGTCCATCCATGACATCTACGTGGATGAGGTCAGCGCCTGCTTTACAAACATCGCTTACTTCTTGGCTCAAACGTCCAAAATCTGCCGATAAAATACTTGGTGCTACATACATTTTTTTTCCTTTTATTTTTTTAAATTTTAAATTTGCAAATTTAGGCAAAAAGCTATAGCTTTTTATTTGTCCCGCCGCTGTTTTTCTTTTCGATAAATCTCAAAGAAAANNNAGAAAAACGGCGGCGGGACGGTGGGGCGGGGGCTTTCGCCCCTGCGACCCCGTTCTGAGTGCGTAGTGCGGAAAATTTCGGTTATTTAAAAACGTTAAATTCATACAAAAGCGAATTTTTCCGCATTCCATTTTTATGAATTTATTCAAAATCTATGCGAAAGACCGACTTGCCGTTTACATATTCGTAAGAAAACTTAAACCCGTGTGCTTTACAGATGTGGCTCACTATGTAAAGCCCCAGCCCAAAGCTGTTTTTAGACGTGCCTGCTTTTGAGTTGTCGCCTCTTATGAAAGGCTGTTCGTAGTAAGCCAGTTCACGCTCGAGCGGATCGCCCAAATTTGAAACGCTGACAAATTTGCTTCCTACAAAGAGTTCCACGAAGTTATCGTGCGAATATTTTAGCCCGTTGTCTATGAGGTTTTTCACCGCCACGCTCAACATCTCAAAGTTGCACGCCACTTCAAACGCCGCTACCACGTCTACTTTTAGGCGTTCAGCCTCACACATGCTTTTGTCGATGGCGTTGTCTACTACATGAATCACAGAAAAATTTTGCGCTTCGGCTTTGTTGTAAGTAGACTGGACTTGCTCGACTAACGCAAACTGCGCTATTAGCGTCTCCATCTTTGTAAAGACCGAATTTAGCCTTTCACGCGGTTTTTCGTTTGGCATCATTTCGACTATTAGGCGACCTTTTGTCAGTGGCGTTTTTAGCTCATGAAGTGAATTCCGCAAAAAAAGCCTTCTGCTCTCTTGTAAAATTCGTAGCTCACTCACCGCGCGGTAAAAAGCATCTGAGACGATGGAGATTTCGTCATAGCCTCGCGAGAGATTCTTCACGTCCAAATCGCCTTTTGCAAATTTGTTTATCTCACTTCGTAAGTCGCGAAGTGGTTTTATCTTTTTTATGACATAGCCGTAAAAAAGCATGAGCAAAAACGCCACAAATATAAAGGCGATTCGCACCACATAGAGCAGAAACGAGTGTGAGTCGTCATCTTGAATGAAAATCTCATCGCCGTTGTCCACCACTCGTAGCACGGTTTTGCCTTTATACTGGTAGATGGTAGAGAAGCCGTCTTCGAGCTGAATGGTGCCACGAGTAACGCCAAGCGAGAGAATGTTTCGCATCTCTTCTATTTGCGGAATGACCTTTGTGTTAAAGCTTTTCAGATTCTCCACAAATTCTTCTTGACTGCTTAGTCCGTTTAGGTAGAGGCGCGCCGAAAACGATATGAGCGAGTAGCGTGCTTGAATTTGGGCTTGCTTGACCGCTTTGTCGTATTGCATGACAGAGATGAACGTTACAAAGATGCATGCCAAAGCGATGATAAAAATCATCGTAATGCTGTAAAAAATGGAACTTATCTTCATTAGAGTGTCTCGTTTGCTATCTGTGTGTAACGCGTGTAATACGCCTCTACAAAAGCGCGCACGTTTGCGTTTGTGGGCAGGTAAATTTCGCCGTCAAACGCAGCAAACTCACGCAAAAATTCACTCGCGTCAGCGCAACGTGCGTAGTGGGTGGCTAGCTTTTCGTAGGTTTCTACACAAAGCGTTTTGAAATTTTCGTAACGACTCAAATTTACTTTTACCGCGTATCTGTCAAAATCTATCACGCCTGCTTTGTAAAGAAGTGTAAGGTGGATTAAGCCTTCGCAGTAGTAAGCCCGCGTCTCATTTACCTTTTGCCACGCCACTAGCCCCACACTTCGCTTGACTAGCTCGGCTAAAACGGCTCTTTTTAGCTTTTCGTTTTGTGCGTTTTCGTCTAGGAAAAAATTCACCAGTCCGCCTGTGGTGGCTTTGAACTCTTCTATAAATTTAAACTCGCCGCTTTTGTTCATCAGCCTCTCTGTTTGACTTCCCACAAACAAAATGTGCCCAAATTCGTGCCCTATGGTGCTAACTTCGTAGGTCTTTTTCCAAAGCTTTTCGTCGTGTAAAACCTCTTCGCAAAAGTCGCGAAAATTTGCCTCAAAAACTTCGCTCGTTAGACGCATCTTTGGGCGCGAAAGGGCATTTTTGTAGACAAAATCGACAAACGCAAAGATCTTTTTGCCACACTCGCTGCTTACAAATTCGTCATTTGGGACCACTTGTGCGCTAAAAAGTCCGCAAAATTCCGCGCCGTAAAAGAGAAGTGGGTTGCAGATGTATAGTTGTGTTTTTTGTAAATTTGCTTTGACCGCGTTTTTTAGCTCTTCGCTTACACCGCCGATTCTTTGGCAAATTTGCGTAAAAGCACGCTCAACTGAACTTTTAAAACTCGCCTCGTCGATGCTCTCTGTGTCGTTTAGCCTTGCGTCCCACTCCAAAGCCACAGCGTGCGTAAAAGCATCTTCGTAGTATTCTAGCGGATGACCTACTTGAATGCGACCACGCGTTTGCATCCACGCCCTCTCTGCCTCTTGCCAGCGTGCCACCACGTGCTCATTTTCGCGCTCCAAAAACGCCGCTTTTAACGCTTCAAAATACGCCACGTAGCTCTTTTGTGCGGGCGTTTTTGCGTGGCTAGACAAATTTAAGATGGCTTTGTCAAACGCCTTTTCTAGCACGTCAAAGTCAAAGACACTGGCGTAAGGCAAGAGACGTTTTTC
Source organism: Campylobacter sp. UBA1713 (assembly GCA_002317305.1). Classification (GTDB taxonomy): domain Bacteria; phylum Campylobacterota; class Campylobacteria; order Campylobacterales; family Campylobacteraceae; genus Campylobacter. The sequence continues at coordinate 4,636 of DCIZ01000136.1, read as the reverse complement.
GCCGTTTTCGCCATTTACTAGAACGCCGTAACATCTGTCACACTTTGTGCCGTCTGGGTTTTTTTGGTAGAGTTTTTGGGCGTCTATGTAGCTAGTAGCTTCGCTAAGTGTGGCAAAATTTGCCTCAAACCACGCGCTGTTTTGGTCTATGACTTTTCTCTGCCACTCTTTTTGCGTTTGGCTTAAAAAAACGCCCACTTCGTGAATGCTTTGCAAAAGCGCGTTTTCAAATTTGTCTAACACGGGTGAGAGTTTGGCTAAAAGCTGGGCGTGGCGGTTTTCGTGGTAGTTTTGCACAAATTCGTAGCACAAAGCTTTTAGCGCGCGAATTTTCTCTTCGCTAAATTCGCACTTTTTCCACTCGGCGACCAGCCCTTCTTCTTTTAAGTCGACTAGCCTTTTGCAAACGGCTATTTTGCTGGCTTTTTCTGGTGGAAGCTGGCAAAGTTTTAGTAGCTCTGCTAGCTCTGGTGCGTCTAAATTTGAGTAGAGTGAATTTAGCTCGTCTCGTCTTTTTTTGTAAATTTCATCTGCTGTTTTCATTTTTTTCCTTTTTTGTTTTGTTGTTAAAAATTTAGGCGAAGCAGTTTAAAAAGTAAGAGTCAAATTCGTAACCTGCGGTTGCGATTTTTGATTCGTTACATCAAAATTTTACTTCGACCTTGTTAGCTTTACCCCAAAGGCTTCTATAGCTACAAAATCCCGTGTAGATTTGCTAAGAAGTTTTGCCTCCGTTACGCCAAATTCACGCAAAATTTGCACGCCGATGCCGTAGTTTTTTACCTCTATCTCTTCAAATTTGCCACCGCTAATGCAAACTAGCATTCCGCCATCTCGTTCAAGTGTAGAGATGTCAGCTAGAAATTCCTCAAAACGCTCGTTTGTTAAAAGCTCCAAAACATTTGTAAATTTGGCAAATTTTACCGTGCATTTTGAGCTAAATTCGCCAAATTTAAAGACGTTGTGGACAACGCCCGTGTGGTCGCTTATCTCGAATTTTGTGCACTTTTTGCCACAAAAAAGCGCGTTGTTTCTTGACTCGATGCGAATGAGTTTTTCGTTTTCTAGTCTGTAACGAATGATGTCGCTCACACTCACCATGTTTAGTCCAAACCGCTCACAAAACGCCTCTAAGTCCGCTTTTCGTGCCATTTCGCCGTTCTCTTTTACTATCTCGCAAATGACAGCAACAGGCGCAACGCCCGCTAGCCTACAAAGGTCGATGCTACCTTCTGTGTGTCCGGTTCGCTCCAAAACGCCACCGCTTTTTGCGATGAGCGGAAAGATGTGTCCGGGTCTAACAAAGTCAGACGGAAGTGTGTTGTAGTCGACTAGTTTTTTTATGGTCATGTCTCTTTCAACGGCACTTACGCCTGTGGCTGCCTCTTTTGCATCTATGCTGACAGTAAAGGCAGTTTCGTGGTTGCTCGTGTTTGAGTCTATCATGGGCGCTAGGGCAAATTTGCGTGCGAGCTCTTTTGTGAGTGGCGTGCAAAGGATGCCTTTTGCGTGAGTGATGACAAAATTTACCTTTTCTGTCGTGCAAAAAGATGCGGCAAAGACGATGTCGCCTTCGTTCTCTCTGCTTTCGTCGTCTGTCATGACGACCATTTTTCCGCTTCTAATGTCCTCGATGGCTTTTACTACTCTTTCGTGCATGTTTTGTCCTTAAAATCAAATTTTTACTAAATTATACACAAATTTTGAAAAAATATGCTAAAATGTAGCAATAAATTTAAAAAAGGACGAAAAATGAAAGTTTTACTACTCAAAGATGTAAAAGGTTTAGGCAAAGCGGGCGAGGTAAAAGAGGTAAAAGATGGCTATGGAAACAACTTTTTGATAGGCAAAGGTTTTGCAAAAGCAGCCACAGATGCTGTTTTGAAACAATACGACGCAGCAAAGAGACGCGAGGCTGAGCTAAAAGAGTATAACCACGCACAAGACCTTAAACTAAAAGAGGAGCTAGAAAAAGTCCAAATTTGTCTAAACGTAAAAGTGGGCGCAAATGGGCTACTTTTTGGCTCGGTTACAAAAGACGAGATAGCTTTGGCGTTAAAAGAGCAAAAGGGCTTTGAGGTGGACAAAAAGTCGCTAGAATACAACGCCATAAAGACAACGGGCGTGCATGACATTACGCTAAAACTGGGCGGCGGGATGAGTGCAAAATTTGAACTAAAAGTTTTAGGCGAGTGAGGTAAGAGATGTTTGAAGCGACAACCATTTTAGCATACAGAGGCAAAAACGCAGCAGTCATAGGTGGAGATGGGCAAGTAACGTTTGGTAGCACCATCTTAAAAGGCAACGCTACCAAAATTCGCAAGCTTTTTGGTGGCAAAATTTTAGCCGGCTTTGCGGGCAGCACTGCTGATGCTTTCATGCTTTTTGACATGTTTGAGCGAATTTTAGAGGGCGTAAAGGGCGACTTGCTAAAAGCGGCAGTGGAGTTTAGCAAAGAGTGGCGAAAGGACAAATACCTTCGCAAGCTAGAGGCGATGATGCTAGTTCTTAACCGCGAGCACATTTTTTTGCTTAGTGGCACGGGCGACGTGGTAGAGCCAGAAGATGGCGAGTTAGCTGCCATAGGAAGTGGCGGCAACTACGCTTTAAGTGCGGCAAGAGCGCTGAAAAAATTTAGCACGCTAGGTGAAGAGGAGCTGGTAAAAGAGAGCTTAAAGATAGCGGGCGAAATTTGCATCTACACAAATTTAAACATAAAGAGCTTTGTGCTTGAGTAGGAGTGGCGATGTTTTTGGTAAATATATCGGGCGTTTTGCTTGACGAAGGTGCGCTTTTAAACGGGGCGCGTGAATTTGTTGAGGTTTTGAACGCCAAAAAAATTCCATATGTTTTGATGAGCCAAAACGCCAAAAAGAGCTCGGCTTTGTGCGTGAGTGAGCTTCGTCAAAAGGGGCTGGAAGTGAGCGAGGCAAATTTCATAGACCCGCTTTTTGTCTTGCAAAAGCTAGTAACGCCGCAAGAGGTAGCCATCTTTGGCGGTAGCGAATTTGTAGAGAGTTTAGAAAAGCTAGGTTTTAAACAAAATTTGCAAACAGCAAAGCGTGTTTTGGTTACAAATTCAGATAGTTTTAAATTTAGCGAATTTTCTGCTATTTTGGAGATAGTGCTACAAAACAAAGCGCAAATTTTTGCCATGCAAGGGAGCAAGACTTTTGAGAAAAATGGGCGAATTTACCCCGGCGTGAGTGCCATTTGTAAGATGCTAGAAGAGGCGACAGGCGAAAAGGCAGAAGTAGTCGGCAAGCCGTCAAAGACCTTTTTTTACGAGGCTTTTAAGCTTTTGTGCGAGCAAAACGAAAACGCAAAGATAAAAGACGTTTGTGTCATTAGCGACAGCACGGCTGACTTGGTAGCAGCAAATGGCATAGGCTTTTCTAGCGCGCTCATTTTGGGCGAAAAGGCAAATTTGGCAAACAAAAAAGAGCTAGGCTTTGAGTATGAGGCGTTTGGCGAGATAGCCGATGTGATGGATAAAATTTTGCAAGGAGATTAGAGATGGAACTGACAAATTTGCGAAACAGCATCGACACGATAGACGATGAAATTTTATCGCTTTTAGAAAAACGCATGGGTTTTGTTAAACAGATAGGCGTGTTAAAAGCAGGCAGCAAGACGCCAGTTTATAGACCAGAGCGCGAGCGTGCCATCATTGAGCGCCTTTCTAGCAAGGCAAGCACGCTAAACAAAGAGGCTATAGAAGCCATTTTCATGGAGGTTTTTGCGGTTAGTAGGAATCTTGAAAAGCCTGAAAAAGTGGCGTTTTTGGGTCCTGTGGGCACGCACACGCACCAAGCAGCACAGAGTCGTTTTGGTGCGATGAGTAGCTACCAGCCACTAAATTCAGTCGAGGCGGTTTTTAAAGAGGTGGCAAACAAAGAGGCAAAATTTGGCGTAGTGCCCGTAGAAAACAACACCGAAGGTGCGGTGGGTGCTACACTTGACTGCCTAGCTAAATTTGAAAACGTCAAGATAGTCGCTGAAATTTACGCTGACATTCACCACAGCTTTGCCAGCCTTTCGCAAAACGCAGGCGACATAGAGCGAATTTACTCGCACCCGCAAGCTTACAACCAGTGCCGAAATTTTTTAGAAAGCCATGGCTTGCTTGATGCTGAATTTATACCTACAAAGTCTACAGCAGAGGCTGCTTTTAAGGCTTTGGGCGACAAATTTAGCGGTGCTATCTGCCCGAAGATCGCCGCAAATTTAAACCGCGTGCCTCTTATGTTTGAGTGCATCGAGGACAACAGCGCAAACAGAACGCGCTTTTTTGTTTTGAGCGACTTTAAAAACGGCGTGAGCGCTGGCTGCAAAAGTAGCATCCTCGCAAAGACTTCGCATGAGAGTGGGAGTTTGACAAATTTGCTAATGATGTTTAAAGATGCGGGGATAAATTTGACAAAGTTAGAGAGCCGTCCTGTTAAACAAAGAGACTTTCACGTGGTTTTTTACATAGACTTCGAAGGGCACATAGACGAGGAAAAAGTGCGTGAGGTCATAAAAAAAGCTAGCGAGTGTGGGTGCGAAATTTCGTGGCTAGGAAGTTACGTGGGCATGGAGTAAAAGCCTGACAAAATAGAGATGTTTTTAGAGGGCATCTCTAAAAACCAGTTTG
>DCIZ01000100.1 GCA_002317305.1 Campylobacter sp. UBA1713 | reverse complement strand
TGATAAATGCAAATTTCCACACTACGTTTTCAGCTTTCAGCTTTCCGAATCTACTTTAAAATTCGTGGCAACGTGATTCCCGTTTGTCTTTGGTATTTGCCATTTTTGTCAGCATAGCTCACCTCGCACGGCTCGTCGCCTTGCAAAAAAAGCACCTGCGCGATGCCCTCATTTGCGTAAATGGCAGCTGGCAACGGCGTCGTGTTGCTTATCTCTATAGTAATGTGCCCTTCAAAACCCGGCTCAAAAGGCGTAACATTTACTATGATTCCACACCTTGCGTAAGTGCTCTTGCCTAGACATATCGCCAAAACATCACGCGGCATCTTAAAATACTCCACCGTTCTAGCCAAAGCAAACGAATTTGCAGGCACGTAGCAAACTTCGCCCTTAAACTCAACTACACTTTTTGGGTCAAAATTTTTCGGGTCAATGACAGTGTTAAAAACGTTTGTAAAAATCTTAAATTCATCGCCAACTCGTATGTCATATCCATAGCTAGAAAGCCCATAACTCACCACGCCCCTACCAACATTCTCCTCGCAAAAAGGCGAGATCATCTCGCACTCTAAGCTCATTTGGCGTATCCATCTGTCGCTTTTTAGTCCCATAAAAAATCCTTCCTGCCAAAGCACTCGCCACAAAAATATCTCACGCCCGCCCGCTCAAAAGTGGCACAAATTCACACTCGTCTATCACCGTCTCACGCAAAAACGCACCACGTTTTTCGTATTTTACTATAAACTGCGCATTACGCCTCTTTACTGGTGCTACCAAAATTCCGCCGTTTGCTAGCTGCTCTACGATGCGCTGTGGCGGTCGCTCCTCACAAGCACAACTAAACAAAATTCGCTCATATGGTGCAAAAGCCACCCAGCCTATGTTGCCATCGTCATAACGCACGACTATGTTGTTGTAACCTAGCTGTCTAAGCTTCTCTTTTGCCGAACTAGCAAGCTTTTCGATGCGCTCGATGGTAAAAACGCGTCTGCAAATTTTGCCCAAAATAGCCGCTTGGTAGCCACTCCCGCATCCTATCTCTAGCACGTTGTCGCATCCGACTGCATTTAGCGCTGTCGTCATCTTTGCCACAGTCAAAGGCGAGCTTATCCACTGGTTACCGCCTATTGGCTGCGCGTCTAGGTTAAAAGCGTTTATGGCGATGGGCGAAAATATCGTGCGTGGAACGCTACAAAACGCACCATAAAGCTCGTCAGAAATGACGCAAAAACGCCCTATTTCGTCCGCCATTTTTCTACATTTGACCAATTCTAAACTCTCTAAATCTATCATCTCTAAACTCTCAAAAATCATCAAAACTCAAGCTACCTTTGCTGTAGTTGGTAACCTTACTCTCAAAAAAGTTGCTCTTTTGTTCGTTAAATTTGGCAAAATCATCGACCCATTTTATGGGGTGTTTTGCACCATAAAGCTTGCCAAAACCTATAGAGGTAAGTCTGTCATCGACAAGATAGTGAATGTATTCTTCTATTATCTCGTCTGTAAAACCCATGATGGCGTTGTTGGTGATGTATTTGCCCCACTCTATCTCAAGTTCGCCCGCCTTTACAAACATCTCTTTTATCTTTTTTTCACTCTTTTCGTTAAAAAGGTCGGGGCGTTCTTTTCTAACCGAATTTATCATGTTTTGGAAAAGCAACAAGTGCGTTATCTCATCTCGCTGAATAAAGCGAATCATCTGTGCCGAGCCTAGCATCTTGCCTGCTCGTGCTAGCGCGTAAATGGCAGTAAAACCGCTGTAAAAGTATACACCTTCTAAAATTTGGTTTGCCACCATAGCATATAGTAGTTTCTCGTCTGTTACCTCGCCCGCTAGCTCTTCATATACGCTAGATATGTAGTCGTTTTTCTTTCTGAGAATCTCGTCATGTTTTTCCATCTCATAAATGAGGTCTGTGTTTTCACAGATGGCTTCGACCATCACCGCGTAACTCTTGCTGTGGTTTGCCTCCTCATAAGCCTGACGCGCTAGCACGGCGTTTATCTCTGGTGCTGTTATGTAGGGGTTTATGTTGTCAGCTAGGTTGTTCGTCTGAAAGCTGTCCATGCTTATTAGCTGCGACCAAACCAAATCGTACATGCGTTTTTCGGCAGCGGTTAAATTTGTTCGGTAGTCCCTCACGTCGTCTGTTGTATCGACCTCTTTTGGAAACCATGTATTTGCCTCCATGAGATCCCAAAGTTTTAACGCCCACTGGTATTTTGCTTTTGTGAAATTTAAGATTCCGTGCGGATTGCCACTAAAAACCTTTCTCTCACTCAGCGTTTCAGTCGAGCTTGGGTTATAAATTCTTTTCCTTTTCATCTTTGTCCTTAAATTTGTTTTTTTACCTCAACTAAAATAACTCATCTTTGACTTTATGAGATCCACCACCTGTGCCCTTATGCTCTCATAGTCATAAGCGTCTTTAAAATTTGTAAAAAACGCCCCACTTGCGTTTGCGTGCCCGCCACCACCTAGCAAATCTCTCGCCATGTTTGCCACGTCTAGTTTGTCGTTTGAGCGAAAACTCATGGTCTTTTTACTCGTGATGTCTACAAAAAAGTCGAACTCTTCGTTTTTTGTCAAAAAGTCGTTGCCTATTACAGAAACGTTGCCTACATTATGTGTCAAGACGCCCAAATAGCCGTTGTATTCTATAGTGAATCGTTTTGCATTTGCACTCAAAAGTTCGACTACATATGCAGAAACTAAATTTGCCAAAGTGTCATCTTTTTCACGCCTAAAAAAGCCCTTTTTTATCTCGTGCGTTTTGTTGTCTAGTGCTATGTGTGCCATCTCGCCGCCACAAAACTCGCCCATCTTTTCTAGCAGATAAAAAACATACTCCGTGTGCTCTTTGTCAAACAAAATTTTGCTAACCTCTTTTGACGTGCTTACCATTCCCATGCAAACTTTGCCTAGTTCAAAATTTGGGTCATCGTCTAGCCAAATGTCAACGGCATTTACCACATCTACAAATTTAGAAAGCTTCTCGTTTTCACCAAACATCTTTGCGAAAAAATCATATGTTATCTTTGTCGCACAACGGCTGTCGTCTAAATAATACCACGAGAATCCCCTCTCGCAGTCAAAGCCGCTTTTGTGGTGGTCAAGCAAGATGAGTTTTATCTTTTTTCCCTCTATCATCTTTTCAAAACTAAGACTTTGCATGTAGGTCAAATTTAGGTCTGTTATGAGGACAAGCGCCTCTTCGTTGCCTATCTCTTTTAAAATTTGCTTAAACTTTTCGTCTATCTCTTTGCCATAGTTTGAGTTGTAAAAACCGTCTATCTTTATGTAGTGATTCGCCACAAACTGGCACGCGTAGCCGTCAAGGTCTGTATGACTAATGTGAAAAACTTTCATAGCTCACTCTTTTCTTTGCGCTTTTCGTCGATGAGGTCAGCGAGCGTTACGCAGTCTAAAAATTCGTCCGTCTTTTGCTGAAGCGAGCGAAAAGCACCGCAAATGTTACAACCCATTTTTCTATACTCTTCGCACATTTTTGAAGTGCTACCGCCGCAGTCAAAAATTTGTGTCTTTTTGCTCTCAACTGCATCCAAAATGGCTCTAACGCTAATGTCACGCGGGTGCTTTGCTAACGCAAAACCGCCATTTACGCCTTTAAAAGATTTCAAAACTCCCACTTTTGCCAAATTTTGCAAGATCTTTGCTAGAAAGCTTTTTGAAATTTGCAACTCCGTTGAGATGGTGTCGACATCTTTTGAAACGCCATCGTTGTTTGCTATGCAGATGAGCCCCAAAAATGCATATTCACTGGCTTTTGTAAGAAGCATTTTCATTCCTTCGTGTAAAAAATGTTTGGGATTGTAGCGAAAGTAAGCTTAAAAAATTAACTTTTAAGTTAAATTTAGTTATTTTACCTAAAAGGTTTATAAAAATGATAAAACACGAAGATTACAAATTTAGCTTTGACGAAAAAGCATGCAAAAGTTGTGGTGGCAAGTGCTGCACGGGCGAGCACGGCGCCATTTGGGTCTCAAAAGATGAGTGTGAAGCGTTTGCGAACGCACTAAATTTGCCTTTGAGCGAATTTGAAGCACGTTTTACACACAGAATCTACGGCAGAACAAGCCTGCGTGAAAAGCCATATATCGACGGCTACGCGTGCGTATTTTTTGACGAGACGACAAAAGGCTGCCGTTTTTACGAAATTCGCCCACAGCAGTGCCGAACTTTTCCCTTTTGGGAGTGTTACAAGAGTGATTTTAGAGAGTTAAAACAAGAGTGCAAAGGAGTAAAAAGTGAATTTTAAATATGCATTTTTAACACTATTTTTTGCGTTTAGCCTAAATGCTAACGAGACAGCGGTAGAAAATTTGTCAGCAAATGTGTCAGAAAATTTGACGACAAATTTAACCCAAAGCCAGCCAGAAGCACTAGACGAGCAGACGCAAATTTTACAAGCCAACGAAACAGCTAGCGAGAGTTACCTACGCATGACAAAGGCGCTTTATGACAGCCATTTTGGAAGCTCAAGCGTGGAGAATTTAGTCTTTTTGTTTAACAAAGGCAAAAACCAAATTTACCTAAAAGAGGCACTTAGGCAGGCGTTTTTGAGCTCACACGAAAAACTCGGCGAGATAGTCGAAGCGGCAAAAAATGTCCTCGTTAGCGACGCCGATGCACTTCGCATCATCGCTGCTTACTGCTCAAACACAGGACAGGTAAAAGATGGACTAGAACACGCAAGAAAGCTCATAAAGCTAGAACCGCTAAATTTCGTAAACTACACCATTTACGGCACGTTGCTAAACCAAAACGGCAACAAAAAAGCGGCAGTTTTGCAGTTTGAAAAGGCGTATTGGATGCGAGAAGATGTCGCAAATTTAATAAAACTAGTAGACGCTTACAAAGCAGTCGGCGACCTAAATCGTGCCATTTTTGTGCTAGAAAATGCGCTAGAAAAACACCCAAAAAATGCAGGCGTCCAAATTTACCTATCTGACGCTTTGGTGCTTCGTGGCAACTTACTAAAAGCAGAGAAAATTTACTTAGAGCTTTACGAAAGAGACAAAAACCCCATCTTTCTCCAAAAGATAGCGCAAATTTGGATCTCGGCACAAAACCACCAAAAACTTCGCGACTTTCTCACCAAATATCGCATCGATGACGTGCTTTTGATGGATTTGGAAGCGCGACTAGGAAACCACGCCCGCGCTGCAGAGCTAGCAGAAGAGCTTTACCAAAAGACACAAAACGTAGAATTTCGCGCCAAAAAAGCGATGTTTATGTATGAAGGTTGCGACAAAAGCGAAGCAGAAGTAGCGAAAGTCGTGAGCGAATTTGAGAGTGCTTTGGACGACTTTGTGGAGGGCAAAGACGACCAAATAGGCGAAGCAAAAGCCATCTACTACAACTACTTTGGCTACTTGCTCATAGACCACGACTTAGACAAAGAGCGAGGACTTGAGCTTTGCTTAAAAGCCTACGAGCTTTCGCCTGCGCCATACATAGCCGACTCTGTGGCGTGGGGCTACCACAAACTAGGCGATGCAAAAGAAGCCAAAGAGTGGTTTGCGCCTTTGCTAAAAGATGCCGAATTTATGAACTCGCCAGAAGCGGTAAAACACCGAAGAGCGATATTAGGCTGGTTTTTTAAAGTGCGGTAAAAAAGGAGTTTAAAAAGTGGACATTTTTAAAAAGTTAGACCTAAACGAATATTTAGAGCGTTTTAGCGCGTTTTTGTCTCGCCAAAAGCCCGTTACGCTAACAGGCGACACTAGGCTAAATTTTGACCGCATTTGCGAATTTTCACGCCTTGAATTTAAGTCGCCTCCTGCTGTGGCTCCGCTTGATGATACTATAGCCAAACTAGGCAAATTTGCCGTTTTGCACCATAGCGAAATTTTTGAATTTAGCAAAATTTTCGGATATTTCTCATATCTAAAAACGCTTAAATTCGAAAAAAGCCTCGCGACCTACTTTGAAAAAATTCTCATGCCTGAAAATGTCGCCAAAATCGCCACAGATTTTGACGAAAACGGCGAGCTAAAAGAGAGCGTGGACGAGCGTTTTGTCGCCATTAACCAAGCGTTAAAGATGAAAAAAGAGCAAATTGCCAGCGAGTTAAAAAAGCTCATTTACTCAAAAAGCATCACGCCTTACTTAGTCGATTCGCAAGTGCATTTTGTCAGCGGTTGCGAAGCGCTTTTGGTGCGCGGCGGCTTTAACCACGCGTTAAAAGGTAGTGTCATCGGGCGAAGTGCCAGCGGCTTTTTCTACGTTTTGCCAAGTAGCGTTGAGCGGTTAAAAAGCCAAGAGAGTGCGCTTTTAGACCAAAAAGAGCTCGTGGTTTATGAGTATTGTAAAAAAACAAGTGCGTTGTTGCAAAAAAATTTGCCTTTTGTCAAATTTATAAACACGGCGTTTGACTACATTGACAGCCTTATAGCGCGTGTAAAATTTGCAAAATCTGCTGACCTAAATTTTCTCTTGCCAGATGCAAAAGAGCGAATTTGTTTGTGTGAATTTGCCCATCCAGCGCTTAAAAACCCAAAGCGAATTAGCGTGGATTTTACAGGCTCGGTGCTACTCATCACAGGCGTAAACGCAGGCGGAAAGTCCATGCTTTTAAAGTCTTTGATGAGCGCGGCACTTTTGGCAAAACACCTGCTACCGATGAGCATAAACGTAGCGCGTTCTAGAATCGGGCGATTTAAAGATTTTGAGTGCATCATAGAAGACCCGCAAAATTCAAAAAACGACATCTCCACATTTGCTGGACGCATGCTTTCTTTTGGCAAGCTTTTTGGCAAAAAAGAGATTCTAGTAGGCGTAGATGAGATCGAGCTTGGCACGGACTTTGAAGAAGCTGCCTCTCTTTACAGCGTGCTTTTAACGCAACTCATGGACGCTGGCTGCAAACTCGTCATCACCACGCACCACAAGCGGCTTGCGATGCTACTGGCAAAAGATGAGCGAGTGGAGCTAGTCGCCGCACTCTACGACGAGGCAAACTCACGCCCAAAATTTGAATTTCTAAAAGGCACCATCGGCAAAAGTTACGCCTTTGAAACGGCACTTCGTTATGGCATCAGTGCCGCACTTGTCGAGCGGGCAAAAAAAGCCTACGGCGAGGACAAAGAGAACCTAAACGAAGCCATCGGAAAAGCGCTAAATTTGGAGTGCGAGCTAAAGACAAAACTCTCAGACGTGGAGCAAAAAAAGGAGAAACTAGAGCGTCTCATAGAAAATGTAAAAGAGCAAAAAGAGCAGGCACAAGAGGCTTTGACAAATTCGCTTTTGCGACTTGAGCGTGAATTTTTTGAAGCCATTAGCGAAGCAAAACGTGGCATAAAACTAATCGATGTAAAAGACAAACAGCGAAGTCTAAATGCGGCAAATTTGCTAGCAAGCCAGATAAAAAAGCCAGAATTTAGCGCGCCAGAGCCCGTCGTGCTAAAAGTGGGCGACTTTGCAAAATACAACAAAATTCGCGGGCGTGTAGTCTCGCTAAACAAAAACGAAGCGGTGTTAAATGTAGACGGGATAAATTTGCGTGTGCCACTAAAACTGCTAAAACGAAGTGGAAACGTGGTTGAAGCGCCTACAAAAAGCGTTCAGGTCAAAGTCGCCCGCCCAGTTAGTGGCAGTTTTGTGATAGATTTGCACGGGTTAAGAGCCGAAGAGGCGCTAGAAAAGCTAGACAAATTCATCTCCGACTCGCTCATTTCGGGCTTTGATGAAGTGGTGGTAAAACACGGCATCGGGACGGGACGGCTCGCCTTTGCGGTAAAAGAATTCTTAAAAAACCACAGAAGCGTAAAGAGTTTTGCAGACGGAACGCCAAACGAAGGCGGCTTTGGGACGAAAATAGTAAAGCTGTAAGTGTCCTTACCAAACATAAAGAAAATATCGCTATAATACCAAAAGCAAAAATAAACAAAAGGACAAAAGATGATTTTTTTGGGTAGAAAATACAAATTCGCCGAATTTGAACAGCACATTTTGGAGAAAAAATTCGCCAAAATAGAAACTATCGTTTACAGAAACCAAGACCAAGACGAAGTCTTTGACAAGCTAGAAACCGCGCTAGAAATTCGCGAGGAAAAGCTACTAGTCATAAACACAAAAGCTGAACTCACAGACAAAATAGCACGCCTCATCACAAAAGCGACAGTCGAAAACAAAGTCCAAGTGCTTCAGATAGAAGAATTCATGGAAATTTACCTACAAAAGTGCTACGTGCCCGAAGTCGGCGAGCTAACTGACCTGAAATTTTTAGACGGAATCAAGCCGTTTAGCGCGTTTAAGATGGTGCAAAAACTGGTGATAGACTGGCTGCTTTGCTTGCCGATGTTGCTTTGCTCACTGCCGCTTTGGCTACTTGCGGCGCTAAAAACAAAAAAAGAATCGCCCGGTCCAGTCTTTTTTGTCCAAGACCGTGTAGGCAAAAACAACAAAGAATTTGGCTGCATGAAATTTCGCTCGATGCGAGTGGACGCCGAAAAGGACGGAATCAAATTTGCATCAGAAGGCGACACGCGAGTCTTTAAATGGGGCGAAACGATGCGAAAAACACGCATAGACGAGCTACCACAGCTACTAAACGTGCTAAAAGGCGAGATGCATCTAGTCGGTCCTAGACCAGAGCGCAAATTTTGGACAGATCAGTTTGACGGCGAGATATCGTCTTACGCATCAAGGCACGTGGTGAGACCGGGCATCACAGGCTGGGCACAGGTAAAATACCCTTATGGTGCAAACGCCGAAGATGCGCGCCAAAAACTAATGTATGACCTCTACTACATAAAAAACTGGTCTATATTTTTGGAAATTCACACCATTTACAAAACCGCCGCAGTCATCTTGGGCAAAAAAGGGCGGTAGGTGAATTTGGGCGGAGTTTTTGTGCGAAAAACATTTTTGGTAAAAGCTTCGCTTTTTGTTGTCCCGCCGCTGTTTTTCTTTTCGTTTTCAACTCAAAGAAAAACATTGGCGGGACGGGGACGGGGGCAAGCCCCTGCGACCCCTTTTTTACTTTGTTTGCAAAAGTATCAACACAGTTAAACAAATCTAATGTAAATTTGCAAAAAAATACAAAAAAGGAAAAATATGAAAATATTAAAATGGATTCTCATCTCGCTTGCGGCGCTTTTGGCGCTAGTTTTTGTGGTGCTTTTTACCTCTCTTGGCAACTCGCTCGTTAAGCCATACGCTGAAAAGATAGCAAGCGAAAAAAGCGGCATGAACATAACGCTAGAAACCTTTAAGCTTCGCCTCTTTTCACTAGACGTGCGTGCAAACATAAACGAGTGTTTGACCGCCAGCGCCAACGGCAGCTACTCGCTTTTTGGGCTAAAATTTGACCTAGACCTTGCGGCAAAAAGCAACGACCTTACCAAATTTGGCGTAAATTTAAAACAAGAGAGTAGCGTGGCAGGCAAAGCAGTCGGACGGGCAAGCGACTTTGACGTAAAACTAGACGGCGTTTTTGTATCTTCACCGCTAAAACTAGACGCAAAAGTCGTGGGTTACAACCCAAAAACGCTAAATTTTAACGCTACAAAACTCGACCTAAAAACGCTTTTAGCGCTCGCAAACCAGCCGCTTTACGCCACTGGAAGTGTGGGCGTGGATGCAAATTTGGTAGATTTTAAGGGCGACGTGAACGTAAAAACGGCAAATGTTGTAGCAGATGTCGGGCTCATAAAAAAACAATTTGGCGCGGAGCTTCCAGTAAATTTCAAAGTGGCACTCGTCTCAAAAACGGCACTTGACCTAAACGCCATGACTACTGTTACAAACGCAAACGTTACCACGCCACTAGCTACGCTAAAAGCGACAAACGCCGCATTTGACCTAAACACAACCACGCTAAACGCTGGCTACACGCTAAACGTGCCAAATCTTGCAAAGCTAGAAAAGCTCATCTCTTACAAACTCAACGGCGCTTTTACGGGCACAGGCATCGTCAAATTTGACAAAACACTCTACGCTACACTAAACTCAAATTTGTTTAAAAGCACGCTAAAAGCGGTGCTAAACAACGACAAAATAACGGCAAACATGGCGAAATTTCGCATAGAAGAGCTGCTTTACATGGCAAATTTGAAAAAAGTCTACACGGGCGAGGCGGATTTGGTGGCTAACTACAACCTTACTAGCAAAAGTGGCGGTGCGGACGTAAACGTGCGAGCAGGTCAGCTAGCAGCAAGCGATGTTACAAACGCCATAAAAATGCTTTTAAAACGAGACGTAACGACTGAAATTTACAAAAACGGCACGTTTAATGTGGCTGTCAAACAAAATGACGTAAGCGTGAAAACCGACTTAAAGTCGAACAAATCTACCATAAAGATAGCAAACGGCAAGCTTGATTTGGGGACGAAAAAGCTAAATATACCCATCGCATTTACCTTTGAAAAGACGGACGTAAACGCCACTTTGGGCGGGTCGCTAGACAAGATGACTTATAACATAAAGTCAAACTACCTTGCTGACAAGGCAAAGGAGAAGGCGACAAAAGAGGTAAATAGATTCATAGAGAAAAAGCTAAATGGCAAAGGTGGCGAAGCGGTAAATAAACTGCTAGATGGGTTGTTTAAGTAAATTTTTTGTGGATTCGGGCGCTTTTTTTGGCGCCCTGGTAAATTCTTTTTTCTTTTTAAATTTCTTTCAAATTCTTTCAAAATCAAATTTACATTTAAGGTAA
>DCIZ01000143.1:39288-39543 GCA_002317305.1 Campylobacter sp. UBA1713 | reverse complement strand
GCTGGGCAAAAGTGGCAAAAAGCATCGACAACTGCATACGGAAAGCAGAAAGCGGAAAACAGAAAGCGGAAAATTGAAAACAGAATTTATATAAATTTGAATTTACATATTTCCGTTTTCTGTTCTCCGCACTCCGTTTTCCGTTACCGCCGTCATTCTGAGGCAATAGCTCCGAAGAATCCTCCGCCTTTTGAGCGAGTAGAATCTACAAATTCACAAAAAAGCAAATTTTCACAAATTCTGTTTTCTGTTCTC
>DCIZ01000143.1:30003-39111 GCA_002317305.1 Campylobacter sp. UBA1713 | reverse complement strand
AAATTTGCTTTTTTGTAAATTTGAAAGATTCTACTCGCTCGCCAGGCAGGGGATTCTTCGGGCAGGCTTTCGCCTACCCTCAGAATGACGGCGATTTAAAGAAACATTGGCTAACGCCGAGCGCTTCGCTTGTTTTGTTTTTGCTTTTTTGAATGTTTAGCGAATTTTGCCCTCGCCAGGATGGAGATTCTTCGCTTCGCTAACGCAACCCTTGCGAATGACGGCGTTGGTTTGACGTTTTTCGATAAATAACAAAACTATACCAAAAGCATCTCTTTTTTCACACGCTCACCTGCCTCTTTGCCTTTAAGTGCTTCTAAAATAGCAAAGGCAAATTTAAGCGCACTTGCCGGTCCGTTTGCCGTAACTTGCCACTCGCTCACCTCAACATCAGTGCCCGTGTAAGTCGCCACACCAGCCGCACCAGCCACACCAGCACCCACACCCGCAAGCGCCCTCGCCTCAAAGCCAGGGTAGCAGGTAAATTTACCCGCCAAAACGCCCGCCTCGCCCAGCACAAAAGGCGCAGCACAGATGGCACAAATGAGCTTTTTTTCACTTTTTGCACGGCGTAAAAACGAAAGCACTTTTTCGCTTTGTGCCAAATTTGTAGCACCTGGCAAACCGCCGGGCAAAACCACACACCCAACACCCGCAAATTCGTCCAAAGCCTCTTTTGACTCAACGCTCATGCAAGTTTTCACCACCAAGCCATGTGCACCTGTTTTTTCACACGAATCGCCGCCCACGCCCACAAAACGCACTTCCTCGCCACCTCGCCTTAACACGTCAAAGAGACTCACCGCCTCCACTTCCTCAAAACCATCGGCTAAAAATATCCACGTCATAACTTCACATCCTACTCTATGTTTGTGTAAACTGCCTGAACGTCATCGTCATCTTCTAGCTTGTCTATGAGCTTTTCGACCTCTATGTAAGCCGCCTCGTCAAGCGCGACAGTGGTGTTTGGAACAAACTGCAAACTCCCTTTTTTTATCTCTAAACCAGCCGATTCTATGGCTTTACTGAGCGTGCCAAAACTCTCATATTCGCCGTAAATGACAAGCCCATCTTCACTCTCCACAAGCTCGCTCAAACCGCCGTCTATCAAATTTAACTCCAGCTCCTCTAAGTCGCCCGCTGGTTTAGCCGTCTCAAAAACCGCCTTTCTGCTAAACATAAAGCTAAGACTACCGCTAGGCAAAACTTCACCGCCATTTTTGTTAAAACACGCCTTTATGTTGGCTACCGTGCGTGTCGGGTTGTCTGTGGCGGTCTCTACTATGATCTGCACGCCGTGTGCCGCTTTGCCATCGTAAAAGATGGTTTTAATGTCAGCGCTATCTTTGCCGTTTGCGCGCTTAATGGCGGCGTCTATGTTATCTTTTGGCATGTTTTGCGCCTTTGCTGTCATGATGGCAGTTCGAAGTTTTGGGTTCATCTCAGGGTCTGTGCCGCCCTCTTTTGCCGCTATCGTGATGGCTTTGCCAAGCTTTGGAAAAAGCTTACTCATCTTGTCCCAACGCGCCTCTTTGCTCGCTCGTCTATACTCAAATGCTCGTCCCATAAATTTCCTTTTAGGTTTAAATTTTCTGTAAAATATCGAATTTTTGTTTATAAAATGATAAAATTTTGTAGCAAAAAGTCCGCCAAAATGCAACGCATCATCGCCGTCAAAACCACACTTCCACGCACGGCGATGCACGGGTCGTGCCGTCCTTTTAGCGTAAAGCGCACATTTTCGCCACGCAAATTTAGTGTCCGCTGCTCGCGAAAGATGCTCGCTGTCGGCTTAAAGTGTGTCCGCACCAGAATCTCCGCCCCCGTGCTAATGCCACCCAAAATTCCGCCAGCATGATTTGTCAAAAAGCCCCCGTCTGCCATCTCGTCATTGTGAGTGCTACCTCGCATCTTGCTCGCCCGGACGCCACTTCCCACCTCAACCGCCTTTACGCCGTTAAGTCCTAAAAACGCACCGCCTATCCGCCCGTCTAGTTTGTCATAAAGCGGCTCGCCAAGCCCCGCACACACGCCACGCACTCTTGTCAAAACCACGCCGCCCACGCTGTCGCCCTCTTCTCTTGCCTGCGCTATGCTCTCTTTTGCCGCCGCTTCCAGCTCACGACTAGCGAAAAAAATCTCACTCTCTCTTGCAAAATCAAAATCCAAATTTGCCTCCGCCACCTCAACATCGCCCACGCCCACCAAAGCACTCTCCACGCAGATGCCCTTTTGACGCAAGATGAGTTCAGCTACCGCGCCCGCCACCACACGCACTGCCGTTTCACGCGCACTCGCTCGCCCGCCACCTCTGTGGTCTCTGATGCCGTATTTGCAAAAATAGGTGTAGTCGGCGTGAGATGGGCGAAAAATCTCGCGCAAATTTTCGTAGTCTTTTGAGTGTTGTGTGGCGTTTTTTATGACAAAACCGACTGGCGTGCCCGTGAAACGCCCTTCAAAAACACCGCTCAAAAACTCTGGCAAATCTTCTTCTTTTCTCGGTGTAGCAAATTTGCCACCGCCGCGTCTTTTTGCCACTTCGCTTGATATTAAGTCGCCGTCTAGCAAAAGCCCCGCTGGCACGCCCTCCAAAACGCCACCAACCGCCGCACCGTGACTCTCTCCAAAAGAGGTAAATTTAAATTTTGTTCCAAAAGAGTTCATTTTTTTTCCTTTATTTTTGCGTAAGCCACTCCACCTTTTCAAACGCCTTTTGTGCTGCGTTTTTTGCGCCACTGCTTAGCTCTTCGCTAACATCTAGCATGTTTTCTAACAAAACTTCCACGCCCAAAAAAATCACATTTTTACAAAACGACCGAAGGTAAGTCAGCAAAACAGGCACGGGCAGGTTGTGCGTGGAAAAGATGTAGTCTCGCTCATTTTGCAAGTCCAAAAACTCCACGCCGCCCTCTCTAAAACCGCTCATAGCATCGCAAACGACCAAAAGCTCTGGTGCAAATTCGCGAATCGCACCAAATTCGTTTTCAGGGACATCTTCGCCGTAAAATACACGCCACTCGCTACCCAGCCTTTTTTCTACCAACTCGCCCACAAACAGAGCCACGCCATCGTCGCCACAAAGTCTGTTGCCGATGCAAAGAAGCGCCCGTCTCATCTTTCCAAAAGCTTTTTCGCACGCAAGGCGATGTTTTGTGGCGTAAAGCCAAAGTGTGCAAAGAGTTCAGCCGATGGTCCGCTCTCGCCAAACGTCTCCATGCGTAAAACGTCATCTGCAAATTTAAACCACTCCAAAGCACTTGCCGCTTCAACCGCTAGCACTTTACCACGCAAAATGCTCGCTGTGTAGCTCTCGTCCTGTTCGCACAAAAGCTCAAAACACGGCGCGCTTACTACGCTCACACTTACGCCCTCGCCCGCTAAAATTTCAGCCGCTTTTAAGCAAAGCTCCACTTCGCTGCCGCTAGCGACCAAAGTCAAATTTGGGTTTTCTGTGTTTTTGACTACATAAGCCCCACGTGCCACGTCAGGCGTTACGCCAAGCGGCGAAAGTGCTTGACGGCTTAGGACGAATCCGCTCGGTGCGTTTAGCCTAAGTGCCGTCTGCCAACACGCTACGTTTTCTACGCCGTCAGCGGGGCGAAATGTGTAAAAACCGGGCATCGCACGAAATGTAGAAAGCTGTTCGACTGGCTCATGAGTAGGTCCATCTTCGCCCACGCCGATGCTGTCATGCGTCCAAACAAAAAAGTGTTTTAAGCCCATTAAAGCCGCCATGCGAGCGCTTGCTTTTAGATAGTCGCTAAATATGAAAAAGGTCGCACTAAACGGCAAAAAGATGCCATAACGTGCATATGCGTTGCAAATGGCAGCCATCGCATGCTCTCTTATGCCAAAGTGCAAATTTCGCCCGTAAGGAAAGTCGCCACACTCTTTTAGTGCCGTTTTGTTGCTAGGTGCTAGGTCGGCACTTCCGCCCAAAAATCCGGGCAAAGCGGTGGCGATGGCGTTTAGAATTTTGCCGTTGCTATCTCGTGTGGCGGTTTTTACGCCTGTAAAGTCGGGGTAAGAGATGGCTGAAAAGTCTGGGTTTTTGAGTGAATTTAGCGTGGCTTTTTGCTCGTCTGTTAGAGAGGCTTGCCACTTTGCCTCTGCAAGGTCGCCTAGCTCAACGGCGGCGCGGAATCTAAAAAGCACATCTTCTTCGATGGCAAATTTGACTTCTGGGTCAAAACCAACTGCTTTTTTTGCCTCTTTTATGAGCTCTTCGCCAAGTGGCGCGCCGTGTGCCTCGTGGCTGCCTTCTAGCGAGAGTGCGCCTTTTGCGATGCGTGTGCTAGCGATGATGAGGTATGGTTTGTGTTTTTGTTCGTTTAGTGCAAATTCTATCTGGTCATAGTCGTGCCCGTCTATCTTTGCCACCTCCCAGCCTGCTGCCTCAAAACGCATCTTTACATTTTCGTCAAAGGCTATCTTTGTGCTACCTTCGATGGTGATGTTGTTGCTGTCATAGATGACGACTAGGTTGTCTAGTGCGTGGAGTCCAGCGAGGCTTGCTGCTTCGTAACTAATGCCTTCCATTAGGTCGCCATCTCCACAAAGACAATAAACTTTGTGGTCTATAGCACTTCCTAGTAAATTTGCCGCACTTTTGCTAGCCATCGCAAAACCGACTGCGTTAGCAAAGCCTTGACCCAGCGGTCCTGTGGCTATCTCGACGCCCGGCGTGTGAATTTCAGGGTGTCCTGGCGTCTTTGAGCCGAGCTGACGAAAGGCTTTTAAGTCGTCAAGAGTTACATCGTAACCGCTTAAATGCAAAAACGCATAGACTAGACTGCTTGCGTGTCCGCCACTAAACACAAGACGGTCGCGATTTAGCCACGTGGGATTTTTGGGGTTGTGTTTTAGCTTTTCGCTTAACACGACCATGATGTCAGCGAGCCCCAACGGGGCGCCTGGGTGTCCTGAATTTGCTTTTTGAACCATGTCGGCACACAAAAAGCGAATGGTATTTGCCATCTTTTCTCTCATGGGAAAACTCCTTAGTTTTGTTTAAGAAAGATTAGCAAAAAGGGGCTTAAAAAGCTATTAGGCGTGAGGTGAGTGCGTGGTGTGGAGTGTGGAGTATAGATTCTGTAATTCTACAGAATTGTCAAATTTGCAAAAAAGCGAATTTACAAAATTCCGCTTTCCGCTTTCCGATAGGTAAAAAGCTAATGCTTTTTTTGTTTAGCCTCCGCCACGCTCACCTTTTCGCTTTCAGCTCAAAGGCGAGCGTGGCGGAGGCTGGAGGACGGGGGCTACCGCCCCTGCGACCCCATTTTTGAAAACAGAATGCGGAAAACGGAGAGCAGATTTCTTTTGAACGAGTAGAATCTCTAAAATTTGCTTTTTGTTACAAATTTACACACACAAAAAAAATTTATCCCTAAATGCTTTATAAATTAAAGCTAAATTTAAAGGTTATAAATATATAATTACACCCATTTAACGAAATTTAATTGAAAGGATACCGTATGAAACTACAACAGAAGTTAATCTGGCTTTTGGTTTCAATCGTTGGTGCGTTCGCTTTTGGCGTTTTAGCACTCAACAAAGGCGAGAGTATAAATGCCGTGTGGTTAGTCATCGCTAGCGCATGTATTTATATTATCGGTTACACGTTTTATGGTCGTTTTATCGCCATGAAAGTTATGCAGCTTGATGACACACGTGCCACACCTGCTTACACTATGTATGACGGTAGCAACTACTGCCCTACGAACAAATACGTGCTTTTTGGTCACCACTTTGCGGCGATCGCTGGTGCTGGTCCGCTTGTAGGTCCAGTTCTTGCTGCACAAATGGGCTACTTGCCGGGCATGATTTGGCTACTTGTGGGCGTTGTGCTTTGTGGTGCTGTGCATGACTTTGTCGTGCTTGCGCTCTCTGTTAGACGAAACGGAAAGAGTTTGCCAGAGATGGTAAAAGACGAGCTAGGCAAATTTACTGGTGGCGTGGCAATGGTGGGAATTTTCTTCATCATGCTCATCATCATCGCTATTTTGGCGATGGTCGTTGTAAAGGCTTTGGCAGATTCGCCTTGGGGTCTCTTTACCATTGCTATGACGATTCCTATCGCGCTTTTGATGGGCGTTTATATGCGTTACATTAGACCTGGTGCGGTTTTGGAGGCGTCTATAGGCGGTTTCGTGCTTTTGATCATTGCACTTTGGGCGGGTAGATATGTGGCGATGGATCCTGTTTGGGCGGCACGCTTTACACTTAGTGGCACTTCACTTGCGTGGGCTACCATCATCTACGGCTTTATAGCTTCTATCATGCCTGTTTGGCTACTTCTAGCACCACGCGACTACCTCTCTACTTTCTTGAAGATCGGTGTTATCGGTGGTATGGCTATCGTCATTTTGCTAGTTCAACCAGACTTAAAGATGCCAGCACTTACGGCATTTACTGACGGAACTGGTCCGGTTTTTGCAGGTCAGCTCTTTCCTTTCTTGTTTATCACCATCGCTTGTGGGTCTATTAGTGGCTTTCACGCTTTGGTTTCTAGCGGAACGACACCAAAAATGGTCGAAAAAGAGGGTCAAACTCTTTTCATCGGTTACGGCTCAATGCTCATGGAGAGCCTTGTAGGCGTGATGGCTTTGGTAACAGCTACTATTTTGACACCAGGAATTTACTTCTCTATAAACATGGGCGGACTTGGTGCTGACGTCGTAGCAGGCGCTGCAAAGATAAACGCTGCTATCTCACAACTAGGCTTTAGCGTAACACCTGAAGAGCTTAGAAACCTCGCTGCAAGCGTTGGCGAGAACAACATGATGAGCCGAACGGGCGGTGCGCCTACATTTGCGGTAGGTTTGACGATTCTTTTCAGCCAGCTAATGGGTGGCGAGCAAGCTATGCCTTTCTGGTATCACTTCGCTATTTTGTTTGAGGCGTTGTTTATCTTGACAGCCGTTGATGCGGGCACACGAACAGGACGCTTCATGGTTCAAGACATCTTGGGTAACTTCTACAAACCTATGGCAGACGTGCACAACATCTTTTACGGCACGCTTGCTACCACTATCTGTGTTGCGGGCTGGGGTTACTTGCTTTACAGCGGTGTAACTGACCCACTTGGCGGAATTTACACATTGTGGCCACTCTTTGGTGCGGCAAACCAAATGCTAGCGGGCATCGCGCTCATGCTTGTAACTGTCGTGCTTTGCAAAAAGGGACTTTTCAGATACACTTGGGTTACCATCGCACCTTTGTGCTGGGTTTTGATTACGACTATGTACGCGGCATTCCAAAAGCTTTTGCCAGCAAACGGCGAGAGAATTCACGATGCAGTTAGCCACGTAGCAGCTTGGCAAAAAGCTAGCGCAAACGCAGCAAAAGCGACAGATCCAGCAGTTGTTGCTAAATTTGAAGCTATCGCTAGAAACAACCTCATCGATGCTATCCTTTGCGGTTTGTTTATGCTTGTTGTTGTGGTCGTCTTTGTCCGAACTATCCAAATTTGTCTAGCAGCTTACAAAGGCGAGAAAGACAAATTCCCACCACTTGCTGAAAGCGAGAGAATCGATGCAAAAGAGTTCAATCCTGCACTCTACAACGGCTCTCACTAAGATAAAAAGTCTGGTGGGTAAATTTAACACCTTTGTGTGGCAGCTTAACGGGATTCCGAGTTATGAGGCGTATTTGGCGCACTTTAAAACTCACCACCCGGAGAGAACGCCACTAACAAAGGCAGAATTTTTCCGCCAGATTCAAGACAGCAAAGGGAAAAATCCACGTTGTTGCTGATGTTTGTCAGCTTATGTAAATGTTGCGGATTCGCAAGAGTCCGCAAATTTAAGCTTAAAAAAAACAAAGGGTATTTAATTTGAATAACAATGATATCTTATCTGTAGCAACAAACGCCATAAATACAGTAACTAGCACGGCAAATACACAGTTGGTTTGGACTACTGTTTGTGTTGCTATAGTAACTGTGTTGACGGCATTTTTCAGTATATGGTTAAGTCATAAATTTAAACAAGAGAAACAAAAGATTGCAAAAGACGCTGTTGATGAAATCTTAAAAGAAATTAGTAATAACGATAATATGCGTGAAAAATTAATAAACATAATGTTAAACAACAAAGAATTTATACAAAAACTGGACGAATCTGTTGATATACACACGAGAGATAAAGTTGACTTTTTTTACGACAAATCTAAAAACAAGGAGCTAAAATGAACTGGTTAGAAATTCATGGCAAAACTGCTTATGAGCTTTTGGAGTTAGTTGGAATCAAAGAGCCACCATTTTCGCCGATAGAGATTGTAGAAAAACTAAACGAAAAGGGTTTTAGAATCGCTGTTTCTATGGAAATAGATATGGAAAATATAGACAAAAGGAATTTTGGGCAAATTTCAGTAGTTAATGGTTTGCCGTCAATTTGGATAAATCCACTAACATCGGAAACAGAGCAACGCTTCACGTTGGCTCATGAGCTAGGACATTTGGTAAATGATCTATCTCAAAATTTAGAAAACCCAATAGTTGACACATACGAAACGCTTTATAGAAGTTTTGTTTTGACACCAAAAGAGACACTGGCAAACAAATTTGCCGAACAGCTTTTGATGCCACTTTTTGCACTAGAAAATTTCATAGAAAGCACAAGAGAGGCGTTTAGAAAAGAGGGCAAAGAACTTAGTGCAAAAGAGGCGATTTTACTTGTTGCGGTTAAATTTAAAGTTTCAAAAGAAGCGGTATTTTACAGGCTTAAAAATGTAGGTTATGTAGCTAGAAGTTACAAATATCCGTTTTAGGTTTTTCGGTAAATTTTAGTAGTTTTGTTGTCAGTGAAACATATTGTGAAAAATTTTTGGCTCAAAAGATTTTGATTGAGCCAAATATTCAAAACTCAAATTTTATTTTGTCAAAACTTATCTCTTTTGCGCCAATGTTACCGTAAATTTTGTAGAACTCATGATAGACTTGTTTTAAATTTGCATATTTTCCAGAGGTGCAAATGCCGTAAATCTCTTCTATGCTATAAGGCAAATTTTCCAAATTCTCTCTTGTAACTATAATAAGGGCACCTCTAAAAAACCATTTAAGTAAATTTGGTGGCTTGCTTTTTTGTTTGTTTTCGTATATTTTTACCT
>DCIZ01000143.1:26383-29921 GCA_002317305.1 Campylobacter sp. UBA1713 | reverse complement strand
ACTGGTTTTTAGAGATGCCCATAAATAGTTATCGCTCCTTTTTGCCAAAGAGGCAAATTCAACGCTTTCTACAAATTTGTTACCTTCGTCAATAAAAACAATACTTTCTCGTGTAGATAAAAGTTTCTCTCTCCACTCATTTCCTTCTAGCACTTTGCAGCGTTTTTTAGAAGAGAAATTCACACCAGAATCCACTCCATTTTGTTCATACTCTCTAACAAGATCTACAAGCGTGGTTTTGCCAGTTGCGCTGTTGCCATAAAATAATCGTAATGTAGTCAAAAAAAAGAAAAAAGGCGAAGTTTTTACGCTCCGCCATAAGAGAATTTGGGTAGTAAAAACATGTCAAAGACCGACTGCGTTTAGTGTTTGGTATTTGTTCATGTAAATTTGTGCTTCGATCTTTCGCATCGTGTCAAGCGCTACGCTAACAACGATGAGCACGCTAGTTCCGCCGAAGTAAAACGGCACGCCCATAAACTTCACCAAAACCCAAGGAATGGTGGTAATCAAGCCCAAATATATAGCACCGCTCCAAGTGAGCCGTCCGACAACTTCGTTTAGAAACGCCATCGTGCTTTCGCCCGGACGCACGCCAGGTATAAAACCGCCCTGTTTTTTGAGATTCTCGCTAATGTCCTTTGAGTTAAACGTGATAGAAGCGTAGAAAAACGCAAAAAAGACAACAAACAAAAATGTCAAAACGTTAAAAAAGTAGCTGTTTGGATTCAAAAAATCGTTCAGCATTTGGACGTATTTGTTGGTGCTCGCCTGCAAAAGCGTGCTAGGAAACATGAGAATCGCACTGGCAAAGATGGCTGGAATCACGCCACTCAAATTTACTTTGACTGGAATGTAGTTCATGATGCGTTTGTTTTGATTCTGCATGACCGTTTTTCGTTGGTATGAGATAGGGACACGTCTCTCGCCCATCTCAACGTAGATAACACAACCGACAGTGATGATGATGATGGCTAATATAGCCAAAACCACTAAGAAATTCATCTCGCCTGTGTTTACTAGGTTTATAGTCCCGCCTATAGCACTCGGAATGCCACTAACGATGCCCGCAAAGATGATGAGACTAGTTCCATTGCCGATGCCTCGCTGAGTTATCTGCTCGCCTATCCACATCAAAAGCATCGTGCCTGCTAGCATAGAGGCACAACTAATGGCGATAAATGAATTTATGTCAAGCATGATGGCTGCTTCGCCCGCCCTACCCGTTAGGCTTTGAAGTCCGATGCTCACGCCGACCGCCTGAATGACAGTGATGACGATGGTCGCGTAGCGAATGATTTGGACATACTTTTGCATGCCGTCTCGCTCTTTTTTCATCTGCCCAAACGAAGGGAAAGTCGCTGCCAAAAGCTCCATGATGATGGAAGCGGTGATGTAAGGCATGATGCCAAGCGAAATGATGCTAAGCCTCTCTGCTGCGTTACCGCTAAACATGTTAAACATACCAAGTGCGTTATTTGAATTTGAGTTGAAAAATTCTCGAATCACCTCGACATTAACGCCCGGCACTGGCACATAAGCCAGCACCCTGTAAGCAAACAAAAATCCCAAAGTGATGAAAATTTTGTTCATTAACGCCTTGTTCATTAGTTTTGTCCGCTTGTTTTAATCTTTTCGTCTCGAATTTTGCTAGCGAGCTCTCTTGCGCCTTTTCCAATCAACTTAACGCACTTAACGCTGTTTGAAAATTTATGAACGCTTTTTAGTGTCTCTAGCGTTATCTCGCTCAACTCTAAAACCGCTGTAACTTTGTCTACATTGATCACATACGGTTTTTCAAATTTAGATGTGAAGCCAACTTTTGGAAGTCGTCTTTGAAGTGGCTGCTGACCGCCCTCAAAACCTCTCTTTTCGTTGTAACCTTTTCTCGCTGTTTGACCTTTGCCGCCCTTTGTAGCTGTTTTGCCCCAGCCGCTACCTTGTCCACGTCCGATTCTCTTTGTGTTGCGAGTCGAGCCCGCCGCCTTTTTTAAACTCTCTAAACCCATCTTGCGCTCCTTATGCTTTTAGCAAACTCAAAGCTTTAATAGTCGCACGGACTACGTTTGCTGAGTTGTTTGAACCAAGTGATTTTGTCAAGATGTTTTTGATGCCCGCTAGCTCAACAACAGGACGCGCACCGCCACCAGCGATAACTCCCGTTCCTTCGCTTGCTGGTTTTAGCAAAATCTTACTTGAGTTAAATTTGACCTCTATGTCGTGAGGAATCGTGCTACCTTTCAAATTTACGCTAACGATGTTTTTAAACGCATCATCAACGGCTTTTCGTGTAGCATCTGGAACTTCTTTTGCCTTGCCATATCCAAAACCAACATGACCTTTTCTGTCGCCTACCACAACCAAAGCTGTAAAGCGGAATCTTCTACCACCTTTTACGACTTTTGTTACACGACCGATGTCTACCATGATCTCTTCAAACTCTTCTCTGTTATACTTTACCATCTTTCGCTCCTTATAGCTTAATGCCATTTTCTCTAACACTATCAGCAAATGCAGCGATAACGCCATGATAGAGATAACCATTTCTGTCAAACAAACACTCACTAACACCTTTTGCTTTTAGTTTTGCAGCGATGTCCTCGCCCAACTTTTTCGCACCTTCAATGTTTGCCTTTAGACCCAATTTTCCGCCGTTACTCGCGCAAAGTGTTGTTGCGCTTACATCATCAATCGCCTGTGCATAAACTGTGCGATTTGACTTAAATATAGAAAGTCGTGGGCATGTCGCAACGCCAGAAATTTTTGATCTAATTCTCTTTTTTCTCTTAATTCTCAAAGAGATTTTTCTTTTTAATACATTACTTGTCATTTAACGCCCCTATTTCTTAGAAGTTTTACCAGCTTTTCTGATAATTCTCTCTTCTACGTATTTGATACCTTTGCCTTTGTATGGCTCTGGTGGTCTAAAGCCTCGAACCTCTGCTGCAACTTGACCGATGACTTGTTTGTCGCTGCCTTTTAGCGTGATGATGTTTTTCTCCACGCTCGCCTCGACACCTGCTGGAAGCTCGTAGTTGATAGGGTGAGAGAAACCTAGCAAAAGCTCCAAAACCTTGCCTTTAACTGCCGCTCTATAACCGACACCGTTTATCTCAAGCTGTTTTGTAAAGCCAGATGTAATGCCAGTTACTATGTTGCTCGTCAAAGCACGGTAAGTGCCCCAAAACGCACGACTTTGTCTGTCCTCGCCCTTTGGTGTAAAGTGGACTGCACCATCTTTTACCTCGACGTCTACATGACCTTTTGTGTCGAGCTCTTTTTGGAGATTCCCTTTTTTAAAGCTCAAAACGCCATTCTCAAATTTAACCTCAACGCCAGCAGGAATGCTGACTGGTTGTTTTCCAATTCGTGACATAAAATTCCTTTTTATTTGTCTAGTTACCTAAGTGCGGAAAACGGAAATTTGTAAATTTAACTTCGCTAAATTTGCCTAAACCAAATTTAAGTTTGCTTTCACACTCAAATACAATGCCATAAAAAGCCCAAATGAGCTAAACTAAAGGGCATCTCTAAAAAC
>DCIZ01000143.1:0-26220 GCA_002317305.1 Campylobacter sp. UBA1713 | reverse complement strand
GTTTTTAGAGATGCCCTAAAATTTAGCCCAAAACCTTATTTGCCTAAAACTTTTGAAATAACACCCGTTGCATGATTACAAAATGCTTCAATAGTTCTGTCTTCAAAAGCTGCTTTGCTTTGACCAAACACTGTTTTTAGATTGGTAAAAAATCCAGGTTCATAGTGTAATTTTCCTGTGGCTTTTTTTCTCTCAATTATACCATTTTTTAAGACAGAAACACTTGTTGAACCTGCTGGATTTGAAAGTCTATTGCTTAACCACACAAACCCTCTATAATGCCAAATATAAACATTAAGAGTGTATTCGGAGTTTGGATTTATTAGATTATTTTGTTTTAACCAATCTTGGATACAAACATTGTATTTTTTCTCCATTTCCTCTTGGCTTTGGTATTGGTTAGCATACATTTTAACTTGGTTTTCTAACTCAACATGCACTTTGTCAAATTTAACATTTGCTATCGGCGTATATTTTGTCCCACAACCCACAAAAACAAATGCCACCAAAGAGGCGACAAACACAAAAAACATTTTTTTCATGCAAAAAAAACCTTTAAAATTTAAATAAAACCAAATTTTGTAACAAAATAGATACAAAACCCACTAAACTTTCACCTCTCCACCGTGTCTAGCGCATCTTCGTTCTTGCCTATTACATCAAGAATTTTGCCTTTTGCGTAGTCGCAAAATGAAGCCGTGATGATATCCTCAAACTTTCGCCCGTTTTGATTCGCCATACTCTTTAAGTCGCCAACATAGCCCGGGTTGTAAGCCATAGGTCCAGTAGAGACTGACCTTTCTGGCTTGCCGTCTTTTAGGACGATGAAACTTCCTGAGTATTTCGGCGGTCCTAGCCTACTGCTTGAACCTTCGAATCTTCGCTGATAACTGATGTAAACGTTTAGCTCATACTGCGAATTTTGGTTTAACAAATTTTGCTCTTTTAGCCAGTTTGCGATGCAAACCGAAAAGCCATTTGCCATCTCTTCGCGAGTTTGATACTTGTTTGCATGTTGTTTGTTAATGTTGTCTAACGAGAGATTCACTTTCGAAAAACGAACATTTTCTACACGTGAATAGCCCGTTACACAACCTGCAAAAAACAAAGCGACTACTGCTAAGATTAAATTTTTCATTTTAACCCTTCAAAAGTAAAGTTCATTGGCGACAAATTTGGTTTGGCTCTAACAAAACCGTCAAAACCAAAAACCAAAATTTAAATTTGTTACCAAACCGTGCAAAGAACTTCGCCGCCCACGCCCTCTTTGTAAGCTACGTCATTGCTCAAAACGCCCTTGCTTGTGCTAACGATGATGGTGCCATAGCCGTTTTTAAAACGCTTGATCTCATCTTTGCTTTTGTAAATTCGTCTGCTTGGGACTGAAACTCGTTTTAGCTCGTTTATGACACATTTGCCATTTTCGTTGTATTTTAAAACGACATTTATGAATTTTTTGTTGCCGTCTATTTCAACGTTAAAACTCTCGATGTAGCCCTTTTCAGCCAAAATTTTCACAGTCGCCTCAACGACATTTGAGTGCAAAAGTTTTGTCGTGTCAAGTCGTCTCATGCCTGCGTTTCTGATGCGCGTTAGTCCGTCTGAAATCAAATCATTTATCATCTTTTTCTCCTTACCAACTTGCTTTTTTAAGACCCGGAATTAAGCCTTCGTTGCCCATCTTACGCAAACAAACTCGGCAAATACCAAAATCTCTATAGACCGAATGTGGTCGTCCGCAAATTTGACATCTCGTATAAAAACGAGAGCTAAATTTAGGCTTTCTAGCCGCCTTTGCTATCATTGATTTTTTAGCCATCTTACTTTCCTTTTGCAAATGGAAGACCGAACAACTCAAGCAACTTAAACGCTTGTTTGTCATCTTTTGCTGTTGTAACGATCGTGATGTTCATACCATGCGTTCTTAAAATTTGGTCGTAAACAACCTCTGGAAACATGAGCTGTTCATTTAGACCAAAGTTATAGTTGCCTCGTCCGTCAAAACCGCTTCTTGACAAACCTCTAAAATCCTTCACACGTGGCAAAGCGATGCTAATTAGCTTGTCAAAAAAGGCATACATGTTATCTTTTCGCAACGTTACTTTGATTCCAACAGGAAAACCATCTCGCACCTTAAAGCCAGCAACTGACTTTTTCGCATTTGTGATGACTGCTTTTTGTCCAGCGATAAGCGAAATGGTATCTGCCATGTTTTGCATGACTTTTGCATCTTTTGCTGAATCGCCCGCACCGACACTAATGACGATCTTTTCCAAAGATGGAATTAGCATCGGATTCTTGATGTCAAACTCTTTTGCAAGAGCAGGTCTAACGACCTCGTTAAATTTATCTCTCAATCTCATTTGCTATTCCTCAACTTTACTTACATTAGAAATGTGAATCGGCGCTTCTTTTGCTATAAAACCGCCTTGAGGATTTGCCTCAGTAGGTTTTACGCTTTTTTTCACGAGTTTCACACCTTCAACAATAACCTGCGACTTTTTAGGCAACACTTTCAAAACTTTTGCGGTCTTGCCTTTGTCATCTCCTGCGATAACTTTTACTTTATCGCCTTTTGTGATCTTAAATTTAACTGCCATCATAAAACCTCCGGAGCGAGTGAGACGATCTTCATGAAGTTTGCATATCTCACCTCTCTGCCAACTGGTCCAAAGATACGAGTTCCGACTGGCTCTCTTTTGTTGTCTAGAATCACCGCCGCGTTTTCATCAAAACGAATCAAACTTCCGTTCTCTCTGTGGACCTCTTTTTTTGTTCGCACGATAACTGCTTTTACAACTGCGCCTTTTTTGATCTTACCATTTGGTAAAGCTTTTTTTACTGAACAAACGATAACATCACCAAGCGTTGCATAACGTCTCTTGCTGCCACCTAAAACCTTAATACACATCAACTCTTTTGCGCCACTGTTATCAGCAACGGCTAGTCTTGTAAAGCTTTGGATCATTATTCAACTCCTCTTTTCAAAACCTCTAAGAGTCTAAAACTCTTCCTTGCGCTCAACGGACGGCACTCAACAGCCGAAACTGTATCGCCAACTTTTAGCTCGTTTTTCTCATCGTGGATGATGTATTTTTTGAAGCGTTTAACAAATTTGCGGTACCTAGGATGCATGACTCTTCTCTCCACAAGAACAGTCGCACTCTTGTTACCAGCTATTGTTACGACAACGCCAACAATCTCTCTTTTCATCTCTGCTGCCATTATCTAGCTCCTTCATTTGCTTGCATTTATCGCAGTTGAAATTTGTGCGATCTCTTTTTTAACCGCACCGATCTCATTTGGATTCGTTAGCTGCATAGTTTTTAGCTTCTGTTTTAGAGTAAACAAAAGCAACTTTTTCTCTTTTAGTAAAGCATTTAACTCGGCTACATTTTTGCTCGAAATCTCAGAAAATTTCATTTTCACTCTCCCTTGTTACAAATTTGGTTTTGAAAGGAAGTTTGTGCATAGCAAGTGTCAAAGCCTCACGTGCTAATTCCTCGCTAACTCCTGCCAACTCAAAGATGATTCTTCCCGGTTTGATGTTCATTACCCACTCTTCAACGCCACCTTTACCTTTACCCATACGAGTTTCAAGTGGCTTTTTTGTAATAGGTTTGTCAGGGAAAACTCGAATCCAAGCCTTTGCCTGTCGCTTTACGTGTCTCGTGTAAGCTTGACGCGCTGACTCTATCTGACGTGAGTTAATTCTGCCCGCTTCGACCGCTTTTAAGCCAAATTCGCCAAGCGCTAAATTTGTGCCACGAGTTGCATAGCCGCGGTTGCGACCTTTCATCATTTTTCTAAATTTAGTTCTTTTAGGTTGTAGCATCATTTACCCCTTCTTGTCCGTCTTTGTCTCTTTGGCTCATCGTTTCGCTCCGCTGGAATTCCTTTGCCAAGCACTTCGCCTTTAAAGATCCAAACTTTCACGCCGATGTTACCATAAGTCGTTCTAGCCTCTGCAAAACCGTAGTCGATCTTTGCCCTTAACGTGTGAAGTGGAACGCGACCTTCTAGGTACCACTCTGTCCTTGCCATCTCAGCACCGCCAAGTCGTCCAGCAACGCTAACTTTGATTCCCTTTGCTCTTGCTTTTTGAGCGCCTTGAATCACCTTTTTCATAGCACGGCGGAAAGCGACACGTTTTTCTAGCTGAATAGCCACGTTTTCTGCTGCAAGCTGTGCATTTGCTCCGCTGTCTCTCTCCTCTTTTATGTTAAGAGTAACATCTTTGTTTACGAGCTTGCTAACTTCGTTTTTAAGCACATCTACCTCTTCGCCCTTTTTGCCGATAATGACGCCAGGACGCGCTGCAACAAGCGTAACGCGAATTTTGTTCGCTGTTCGCTCGATGATGATTTGGCTGATTCCTGCATAATAAAGCTTAGATTTTAGGAATTTTCGAATTTTATAATCTTCGCCGATTCCGCTCACCAAAGACTCTTTTGCTGGAAACCATCTCGACTCCCAATTTCTATTGATGCCTAATCTTAGACCAATCGGATTAACTTTTTGTCCCATTTTACGCTTCCTCACTCTTTGGTTTAGCTACTTCAACAAGAATATGGCTCATCGGCTTGCGAATTCTGCCTGCCGTTCCTCTTGCTCTTGGTCTAAATCTTTTCAAAACCGCCGCCGCATCGACTCTACAGCTAGAAACTACGACCTCGCTAGGCTCAAAGCCACCGTTTGCCACCGCACTGCTAATAGCATTTGAGATGTATTTTGCCCCTTTGTTTGGCATAAAGCTAAGGCTCGCCATAGCAAATTCAGCATTTAACCCCTGAACTTTTCTAGCTATAAGTCTAGCTTTTGTAGGAGACAATCTAATAAATTTCAATAACGCTTTACTCATCATATCTCCTTATTTACCGATCTTCTTTTGAACTGAGCCTTTGTGCCCTTTAAAAGTCCTTGTCGGAGCAAATTCGCCCAACTTGTAGCCTACATGGTTTTCTGTTACATAGACTGGGATAAAGCTCTTACCGTTGTGAACGTTAAAAGTCAAGCCGATCATATCTGGCGTAATAGTGCTTCTGCGCGACCAAGTTTTAATAGGCTTGTTGTCATTAGCAGCTTTTGCGGCTAGAACTTTTTTCATAACATGACCATCTACAAATGGTCCTTTTTTTAACGACCTAGCCATAATTATTTACCTTTCCTTCTTGAAATGATTAACTTATCACTTGCCTTTTTCGTGCGAGTTTTAAAGCCTTTTGTTGGTTTGCCCCACGGAGTTACTGGATGGCGTCCTGAATTTTTCTTGCCTTCACCACCGCCGTGTGGGTGATCTACTGGGTTCATCGCGCTACCACGAGTTTGTGGACGAATTCCCATGTAACGACTTCTACCAGCTTTTCCTATGACTACGTTTGCCCAATCTTCGTTACCAACCGTGCCAACTGTCGCCATGCACTCGCCCAAAACGCGTCTCATCTCGCCACTAGGAAGTCGCAAAATGACGTATTTTTCCTCTTTTCCGAGAAGTTGAACGCCACTGCCAGCACTTCGTGCCATCTGCGCGCCTTTGCCCGGTTTTAGCTCGATGTTATGTAGCATGATTCCAACTGGAATGTTTTTTAACTTCATCGCGTTGCCCGGTTTTATGTCAAGCCCGCTCTCATTTGCTGCTATGATGTCGCCCACTTTCAAGCCGCTTGGCTGAATGATGTAGCGTTTCTCGCCATCTCTGTAAGCGATGAGTGCGATGCGGCAATTTCTGTTTGGATCATATTCTATAGCTTCAACTCTACCCTCGATTCCAAATTTGTTTCTCTTAAAGTCGATGATTCTGTAAAGCTTTTTAGCTCCGCCCTCTTTATGACGACTAGTGATGCGACCGTTGTTGTTGCGTCCGCCTGTTACAGGAACTTTGACAAGCAAACTTCTAACGCTTGGTTTTGCTGTAATGTCGTCTGTGGTAAGAGTCGTCAAAAATCTTCTTCCTGCCGTGTATGGTTTAAATGTTTTGATTCCCATCTTACGCCTCCACATTTGTCAAATTTACGCCCTCAGGCAACTTAACGTAAAATTTCTTAACGTCATCTCTCACGCCTACTCTGCCTCTAAATCGCTTGACCTTTCCGTCTACTCTAAGCGAATTTACACGCAAAGGCGTAATGCCAAAATACTCTTTCAACACAGATTTTAACCCGTTTTTTGTCAATTTTGGAGAAGTTTGGATAACTACGAATCCTTTCTCGCCAAGACCAAGAGATTTTTCTGTGTAAAGAATCGTCTTAATATCTGTAATATCTGCCATTTTTAACCCTCTCTTACAATCTTGTCAAGCGCACTTTTCTCAACGATAACCGAGCTATAAACTGCGATCAGATAAGCATTTACCTCGCCTGCATCAACAACATAGCAGTTTTTCAAATTTCTATATGCCAAAAGCGTTTTGATATCAAGATTCTCTTTTACTATCAAAGCATCTCTAACGCCTAGCTTTTTCACAACCGCCGCTGCGTCTTTTGTCTTTCCACTCTCGACAGTAAGCGAATCTACAGCGAAAAATTTGCCATTTGCTGCTTTTTCGTTCAAAGCATACTCAAGCGCAAGTCGTTTTTGTTTTTTGTTGACTTTTTGCTCATAATTTCTGTTGTTTGTAGGACCAAAAGCCACCGCACCGCCAACCCAAACGTTTGTTCTAGTCGAACCCGCACGAGCACCACCGCGTCCCTTTTGTCTCCAAGGTTTTTTACCACCGCCGCTAACATCACTTCTGCCCTTTGTGTGAGCTGAATTTGCTCTTAGGCTAGCAAGATAACTCTTTACATATAGGTAAAGATTGTGTGAATTTACCTCGGCGTAACTTGCTGGAAGCGCCAACTCTCCTGAGTTTTCAAATTTGTCGTCCAATACTAAAATCTTACTCATTTAACAATCCTTACTTTACCCATCGCGCCGTTATATCCAGAGACTGAACCTTTGACCGCCAAAATGCCATTTGCCGCATCAAAACTCAAAACCTCGTTTTTAACCGTGCAAGTCTCGTTACCCATGTGTCCTGCCATCTTCATGCCCGGCTGAACGCGTCCTGGCCATTCACAATCACCAATAGAGCCGTGTCTTCTGTGAAAACGCGAACCATGACTAGCTGGACCGCCTGCAAAACCGTGTCGTTTTACAACGCCTTGGTAGCCTCGACCTTTGCTTTTGAAAGTAACTTTCAAAACTTTCGCCTCGCTAAGCGCCTCTGTGCTAAGATCGCCCACAGCAACATCGCCAACGCTCAAAGTGGCAAATTTGTTAAATTCGCTACTTAAACCATATTTTTTCTGTTGTCCTGCGATCGCCTTGTTTGCCGCTTTTGTGTTAGAGTAAGCTACTATTGCTCGTCCGTCTACGACTTCACAAACTTTAGCTGGAAGAACTCTTAAAAGTGTAACAGCAGTGCTAGTTAGTCCGATCGTTCGGCTCATGCCGATCTTTTCTACGATAAATTCCATCTAGCGCTCCTTTATTTGCCCATCGCACGAACTTCGACGCTAACTTCTGGCGCCAAGTCAAGCTTTGTCAAGCTATCAACAGTGTCTGGTGTAGCAGCTACGATGTCAAGCATTCTTGCGTGAATTTTCATCTCAAACTGCTCTCTTGAGTCTTTGTTGATGTGCGGACCTTTAAGCACGGTGTATCTTTTTACTTTCGTTGGCATCGGAACTGGTCCGCGAAGTGAAGCACCTGTGCGTTTGACGGCTTCGACGATAGCCGCAACTGTGCGATCAAGAACCCTGTGGTCATAAGCTTTTAGCTTTAACCTAATTCTCTCCATGAAAAATCCTTTTAAATAACTTGTTGCAAACGTGCAACACTTGAGTAAAAAAACGTCTTTTTGCAAATTTAAAAAACCAAAGCTTTTTACAGAAAATTTGCTAAACAGCGAGTTGCCAAAAACTCGCAAACTTTTTAACAAAATCTCATGCTGTTTTTTTTAAATTTACTCTTTAAAAACGCCGCAAGAGGCTCAAAAACATCGTAAAAACGAGGTTTTCAGCGAGCATTGCAAAATCAAGCGTGGGGATTATAGCAAAACATTTGTAAATTTAGCTTAAAATATGCATATTTTTAGCTTTTTCGTCCTTTTAAAAAGGAACAAAACCACCAAACCGCAAAAGTGCCAAATTTGGTTTTATCACGAATTTATCTATTTTTTGGTTTAATATATAAAAGATATTTTAATCATAAGGAAATCATATGAATATTTTACAAATCGCAAAAAATGTCCTAAAAACAGAAGGTGAAGAGCTCATTAGAAACGCAAATTTGCTTGATGAAAATTTCGAAAAAGCGGTGCAACTAGCACTAGAGTGCAAAGGCAAAGTGGTCGTAACTGGTGTCGGTAAAAGCGGGCACATAGGGCAAAAGATAGCCGCTACGCTAGCTAGCACAGGCACGCCGAGCTTTTTTCTGCACCCAACAGAAGCCATGCATGGCGATCTTGGCATGATAGCCACAAACGACATAGTCCTTGCCATCAGTTTTAGCGGCGAAAGTAGCGAACTGCTCGCCATCTTGCCGCACATAAAAAGACGTGAAGTTAAGATCATCGCCATGAGCAAAAACGGCTCTACGCTAGCAAAAGGCGCTACTGTAAATTTGGACTTAAACATCGTCTGTGAAGCCTGTCCGCTAGGAGCTGCGCCCACAGTTTCTACCACACTCACGCTAGCGCTTGGCGACGCACTAGCCGTTTCGCTCATGCAGATGCGTGGTTTTAGAAAGGAGGATTTTGCGGCGTTTCATCCAGGTGGCTCGCTCGGCAAACGCCTCTTTTTAAAGGTAGAAGATGTCATGAAAACAGAACTTCCGCTTGTGAGCGAAGATGCAAATTTAAAAGACGCCATAAACGTCATGACAAAAGGCAAACTCGGAAGCGTTTTACTAGTAGACAAAAACGGCGTTTTAAGTGCGTTGCTAACAGACGGCGACCTTCGCCGCGCACTCTCAAACGAAGCGTTTAGGCTAAACGCACCAGCACTTGACTTTGCGACAAAGTCGCCAAAAGTGCTACAAAACCGCCAAATTCTTGCCTACGAGGCTCTACACATAACAAAAGAGCACAAAATTCAGCTGCTTGTCGTTGTAGACGAATTTGGGCGACCTGTCGGCGTTTTACACCTGCATGACCTCGTAAATTTAGGTTTGTAAAAAAAGGTGCAAAAGTGAAAAGAGTTTTTGTTTGTGCGGGACGAACGGAGGTTTTTGAGTTTGCTAAAAGCGTGGGTGTGGGCATGGTAGAAGCAGCGCTTGGTGTGGCAGAAATTTTGCGTGAAAGCAAATTTGACGAGGTGGTTTTTGTAGGGACGTGCGGGCTTTATGACAAGCGTGATGAACTTTTGAAAATTTACGAAGTTTTTAAGGTGGAAAATTTAGAAATGAGCGGCGTTTTGAGTTTAGCGTATTCGCCACTTTTTGAGATGACGGAAAAAATAAAAAGTGTAATAAAAACGCCAAATGTTTCACGAGAAACTTTCAACAGCTCAAATTTCATCACCACAGACGCTAAAACGGCACAAAAATTTTCAAGCTTTTTTGTAGGCGAAAACATGGAGCTTTACGGCGTAAAAGTCGCCTGCGAGCGTGCTGGCGTGGCGTGGCGTGGCATCTTGTGTGCGACAAACTACTGCGACCAAAACGCACACAAAAACTACGTAAAAAACATAAAAGAGGCAAAAAAACGGCTAGAAAAATATATAGAGAGGCTAAAATGAGAGAGAATTTACTAGATTTTACACAAGAGGAGCTGGCAAATTTGGTTTCGCCACGTTTTCGTGCTAAACAAATTTACGAGTGGATTTACAAAAAAAACGCACGGAGTTTTGCGGATATGACAAATTTGCCTGCAAATTTGCGTAGCGAGCTAGAAAGCAAATTTACAACCGAACCTTTAAAGTGTGTTAAAGAGCAAAAAAGCGTGGATGGAAGTGTGAAATACCTCTTTGAGCTTTATGATGGAAAGACGGTGGAGAGTGTTTTACTGCCTATGAAAGAGGAGCTGGTAGATGAAAACGGAGAAACAAAACGGCATCCTCGCTACACCATTTGTGTTAGCTCACAAGTAGGCTGCCGAATGGGTTGTGCGTTTTGTTTTACGACAAAAGGCGGGCTTGTGCGAAATTTGAGTGCGGGCGAGATAGTAGGACAGATTCTGTGGATAAAACGCGAAAACGCCATCCCATATGAACGTCGTGTAAATGTCGTCTACATGGGCATGGGCGAGCCGCTTGACAACTTTGACAACGTGGTAAAAGCGGTCAAGATTCTAAGCGACAATGACGGGCTTTGCATCGCACCTCGTAGACAAACCATCAGCACGAGCGGGCTTGCTAGCCAAATAAAAAAACTCGGCGATCTAAATTTGGGCGTTTTGCTAGCCATATCTTTGCACGCCGTAACAGACGCACTTCGAGCAAAGCTCATGCCAGTAAACAGAGCATACAACATAGAGGCGGTTTTGGACGCCGTGCGAAATTTTCCAGTAGATCAGCGAAAGCGCGTTTTGTTTGAATACCTCGTCATAGACGGCGTAAACGATAGCCAAAAGGACGCAAAAGCACTAGTGCGGTTGCTTCACGGGATAAAAGCAAAGGTAAATTTGATTCTTTTCAATCCGCACGAAGGAAGTGAATTTCGCCGCCCTACTTTGCAAGCGGTCGAGAATTTTCAAGGCTACCTGCAACTTCACGGCGTTAGCTGCACCATTCGTCAAAGCAAAGGGCTAGACATAAGCGCGGCGTGCGGACAGCTACGAGAAAAGGCAAAAAACGGCGAATTAGCTAAAGTGGCTGTTTCACGTGATACACGTGAAACGGGTAAAAGTAAATTTGAAAAGGGTGAAAATGTTTAACGGACTTTTTTCGGCGCATCGTTTGGAGGCGTTTTTAGACGAAAATGAGCACTTTGAGAATTTTCGGCTTATAGGCAAAATAATGCCACTTTTAGGAATGGTGAAGGTGGTAACCAGAGACAAAGTGGCAGAAATTTCGCAAAACGAAGTAGATGACGTCTCAAACTACACGCTTGGTTTTTGGTGCAAAAAGATGAATGACGAGCGGATTCATAACTTGGTGGTGGATTTTAATGGGTTGGATTTTGGAAAGTATTCTAAATTTAATAATTATAAACAAATAAATAAACTTTATAATTATCAAAAGGTTAAATTTGCTTATAGCCTGATTTCGACCATTAGAAATCGTGCTTGTCATTTTGAAAATTTGTTTAAACTGGTAAATGGAAGACCGAGAATTTCATCTGGTATTCAAATAGGAAAAGATGCAAAAGGTCAGCCAAATTTTAGTGTTGTGAGTGTAGAAAGCGACAAAATTGAGCTGTTTTTAAAAGATATTTTACTATGTTTTAATAAAAGTTTTGAAAAATATTTTGAAAAATTTTAAAAGGTGGCGGAAGTCCCGCCTTAATTTCAGGATGAATTATATCAAATTAATCTTAAAATACGCTAAACTCTGCTACAAACAGTAGCGGAAATGTCCGCCCAGAATTTCAAGTAGTATTTTAGTAAAATAAAACTTAAATTTAACTTTAAAAACACAAAACATAAATTTACAAAAAATTTTAAAGGATAAAAAAATGTCAGGTTTAGATGTAGCGCAAATTTGTTTCATCGCAGTTGTTGTTGTCGTTGGTTTTGTTGGAATCTTTTTAGCTATCAAAAAAGAAAACAAAAAACGCTAAATTTTGGTCGCAAAAATTCAGCAAATTTCACGACTGCCGTTTAAACGCACAAAAACACCGCAAATTCGCAAAAACGCCTTTTGCTAGCCTTTGGTATGAACTCAAAGGCGTTTTTGCGTTTAAAACGGCGAAAATTTCCACGCAAAACTACAAAAAAAGAGAATTTTTAAGAAAAATTTAAGTTTTCGCACTCACACCGCCCTACTCTTCGCCAACCACCCTACTACTTCCCAAAAATCTCCAAAGCCTCATTAAACTCACTCGCCACCTCAAACATCTTTCCACCAAACTCAAATTTAACTCTCCATGAGTGAAGCATCATTCTGCTACCACCCGTCAAACTCACGCGCTCTTCACCGCTCACTCGCCCGTCCAAAATTCTCTCTATGTCAAATTTCGACAAACCATAAAGCGGGTCGCCCACCACGCCAAAACCAAGCGAAAAGAGATGCACGCGAATTTGGTGCTGTCTGCCAGTAAGCGGAAAACACGCAACCAAAGTTTGGTTACGTTTTTTGTCAAAATTTAAAACACGAACAAGCGTAAAACTAGCCTTGCCCTGCTCGCTCACAACCATTCTCGTCTTAAAATCTTCGTAGTTTTGTGTCAAAGCAAGCGGCAAATCTACCACAAAAAGCTCACTCTCACAAGCACTTTCACCAAAACTTTCACCCACACCACCAACGCCACCGCCCAAAAAACGCGCGTCAAAAAGCCCAAATTTCGCACCAAATTCACCCATAAATTTACCAAACTCAAATTTAGCCAGCCCCAAATTTGCAGGACAAAATTCGCCCTTCACCACCGCCAAATAAGCCTTTGCCACTTCACGATTCTCAAATTTGCTTTTCAACTTTCGTGCCACATCGGGCGACTTTGCCACCACCAAAACTCCACTCGTCTCCTTGTCAAGACGATGAGCCACGCACGCACCAAAACCCCAGCGAGACCAAATTTCATCGCACAAAGAGTAAGCGCAATTTCGTCCATTTGGATGCGTTAAAACGCCGCTTGGTTTGTCAAAAACTCCAAATTCCTCGCACTCAAAAAGCGGCATTAGCCCACGAGGAAAGCACTCGTAACTCACCAAAAAAACCTCGCCATTTACCACTTCACTCTTTTTAACTGGCGCGAATTTTGGCGAATTTACATAGTCAGAAAAGTCGCACCAAAGGCGTTTTTGGTCGCAAATTTTTTGCGCTTCTCTCATGGAAAAGCCACTTTCCAGCAAGACACTAAACGCCTTTCGCCCCGCAAAAAAACCTAAACTTTTTTTCAAATACGCCATTTTTTTACCTTAATTTGAGTTACTTTTTGCTAACATTGTAGCCAAAATTCACTTAGGGTATCTCTTGGCTTGGTTTTTAGAGATGCCCTTAAAAAGGATAAAAATGGTAGAACGTTATTCACGTGAAACGATGGCGAAAAAGTGGAGCACGCAGGCAAAATACGACGCGTGGCTTCGTGTGGAAAAAGCGGCAGTGGTCGCTTGGAACAAGCTAGGCTTCATTCCAAACGATGCGTGCGAAAAAATTTGCAAAAATGCCAAATTTGACATCTCTCGCATAGACGAGATCGAGCGGACAACAAAACACGACGTCATCGCTTTTTTGACAAGTGTTAGCGAAAGTCTCGGCGAAGAGAGTCGTTTTGTGCATTATGGCATGACCTCTAGCGACTGCATCGACACGGCGGTGGCTTTGCAGATGAAGGAGAGTTTGGAGCTAATCCTTACTGACGTAGATGAGCTTTTGGCGGCTTTAAAAGCACGCGCAAATGAGCATAAATTTACGCTTTGCGTGGGCAGAAGTCATGGCATTCACGGCGAGCCTATTACTTTTGGGCTTGTGGTGGCTAACTGGTTTGCGGAGATAACTCGGGCAAAAGAGCTACTGCAGCACGCACTAAAAAGCGTGAGTGTGGGCATGATAAGCGGTGCGATGGGCAACTTCGCGCACGCGCCTTTGGAGCTAGAAACGCTAGTTTGCGAGGAGTTAAATTTGACTCCAGCGCCCATCTCAAACCAAGTGATTCAGCGAGACAGATACGCACAGCTTTTTGCCGCACTTGCCATTTTGGCGAGCAGTTGCGAGAAGATCGCAGTCGCCGTTCGGCACTTTCAACGCACAGAAGTTTACGAAGCAGAGGAGTTTTTTACGCCCGGACAAAAGGGCTCAAGCGCGATGCCACACAAACGAAACCCGGTTTTGAGCGAAAACATAACGGGGCTTTGTAGAGTGATTCGCAGCTTTTTTACGCCAGCGTGTGAAAACGTGGCTTTGTGGCATGAGCGGGATATTTCGCACAGTTCGGTCGAGCGGTTTATACTTCCAGATGCTTTCATTACGACAGATTTTATGCTGTTTAGACTGACAAATTTGGTTAAAAACCTAGTCGTATATCCTGAAAACATGCTAAAAAACTTAAACCTCACAGGCGGGCTAGTCTTTTCCCAACGCATCTTGTTAGAGCTTCCAAAGCAAAATGTTTCTCGTGAAACAGCATACAAAATAGTTCAGCGAAATGCCATGAAAGTTTGGCAAGACCTCCAAAACGGCAGGTCGGCACTAAACGAAAAGGGTGAAAGTCTCTACCTTTTGCACCTTTTGGCTGACGAAGAGCTAACGGCAAATTTGAGTGAAGAGAAAATTCGCGAGTGCTTTGACTACGGCTACTACACAAAAAATGTCAGTGCCATCTTTGCACGAGTTTTTGGCGAAAACTAAATTTTTAAGGAGAAAAACATGAATTTTGTAGCAAACAAAACCGCGCTCATAACAGGCGCAAGTGAAGGCATCGGCAAGGCGGTCGCACTAAAACTAGCTTCAATGCAAACAAACGTGATTCTAGTCGCACGAAACCAAACACGCCTAAACGCCGTCAAAAACGAGTGTGAAAAATTTGGCGTAAGTGCGAAAACTTTTGCGCTAGACGTAAGAGACAAAGAGATGACGTTTAACGAATTTGCTCGTTTTGTGGAGGGCGAGAGAGTGGACTTTCTCATAAACAACGCTGGGCTTGCTTTGGGGCTTGAAAGAGTAGATGAAGGCGACTTAGAAAACTGGGAGACGATGATAGACACAAACATAAAAGGACTACTCTACATCACGCGTTTGATTTTGCCAAAGATGCGCACGCTAGAGAGTGCTCACGTGGTAAATTTGGGCTCGGTTGCAGGCAAAGTGGGCTACCCAAATGGCAACGTCTACTGCATGACAAAAGCAGCGGTTAAGCAGCTAGGCGAGTGCCTAAACGCCGACCTTTTTGGGACAAACGTAAAGTGCACAACCATAGCACCAGGTGCGGTAGAAACCGAATTTTCAAACACGCGTTTTAAAGGCGACAAGGCAAAAGCGGCAAAAACTTACGAGGGCTACACGCCGCTAAACGCTGAGGACATCGCTAATGCCATCTTGTGTGCGTTAAACACGCCGCCACACGTAAACATTCAGTATATAGACATCATGCCAACAGCACAACGAAATCCGTTTATGGTGGCAAAGTCTTAAAGGCGGACAGATGAAGACAAATGCAGCGAGAATTCTTGACGGGCTAAAAGTCGCCTACACGCTAAAAAGCTACGAAGTCGATGAGGCAAATTTGGACGCCGTGCATGTGGCAAAAAGCTGTGGCGAGGCTATAGAGAGAGTTTATAAAACCATCGTTTGCAAAGCTGGCGGCGAATTTGTCGTGGCATGTTTGCAGGGCGACTTGACTTTGGACTTAAAAGCTTTGGCAAAGTGCGCGGGCACAAAAAGCTGCGAGCTTTTGCCGCTAAAAGAGCTCACGAAAGTAACAGGCTATGTGCGTGGTGGATGCTCGCCTTTGGGAATGAAAAAGCAGTTTCGGACATTTTTGGACGAGAGAATTCTGGCGGTTGAAAGCGTGCTGGTGAGTGCTGGTTTGCGTGGTGTGCAAATTTGCCTAGCGCCTAGTGAGCTAGCACGCGCTACAAAGGCTCAAATTTGCAAAATAGCGTTTTAGGCTATTTGGGCGTTAAAAAAAAGCGTTTGTTTGAAATTTGGGCGTTTTTTAGCGTTTAAAAGGTGGTTTTGAAAAGTTCGTGAAGTAAATTTGTTTGGCTTGATCATATCTTTAAAAATCAAGCCAAACTGGTTTTTAGAGATGCCCTAAATTTAGATGTCTAAATGTTTTACATCTCTTGCGTGCTCTTGAATGTAAGCGCGTCGCGGCTCTACCTCGTCTCCCATGAAAAGCTCAAAAATTCCGCTAGCTTCGTCAAAGTCGCCCACGCCTATCTTTAAAAGCGTGCGGTTTTTAGGATCCATCGTCGTCTCCCAAAGCTGCTCTGGATTCATCTCACCTAGACCTTTGTAGCGTTGTATGTAAGCCCCTTTTTTTGCGTTTTTTTCTATCTCTTCGAGTGCATCTAGTGGCTCGCGTCCTAGCTCTACGTTTCTTTCAGTTATCTTCTCAAACAAAAAAACTGCCTCTTTAAAGATGTTGTTGTTAAACAAATTTTCATCTACCAAAAGCTCTTCAAGTCCGTTTTCTGTTTGGACGAAAATGTGAATTTGCGTTTTCGTTACGCGGCTGTTTAAGATGTTAAAGCCGTTTTTTTCTAGCTCGTTTTTTATGACGCCGTAAAGCTCGTCAAATGGCAAATTTTCGCACTCTCTGTGCTCTATGAGGTATTTGACTACACTGATGACATTAAAGCGTTTTTTGAGCTCGTTAAGCATCGCTCTGTAAGTCGAAACGATCTTTAAAAAGTCTATGAGGTCAGCCGTTCCTATGCCACCAAAGCTCTCGCCCTCCACGCCTGTTTCTATCAAAAATTCCGCCAAAGCCCTTTCGTCTTTTAGGTAAATTTCTTTTTTGCCCTTTTTGTAGCGGTAGAGTGGTGGCTGGGCTAGATAGACGTAGCCGTTTTTTACCACTTCTGGCAAGTGTCTAAAAAAGAAAGTCAAAAGCAAAGTCTGAATGTGGCTTCCGTCAACGT
Organism: Campylobacter sp. UBA1713; assembly: GCA_002317305.1. GTDB lineage: Bacteria > Campylobacterota > Campylobacteria > Campylobacterales > Campylobacteraceae > Campylobacter. The sequence continues at coordinate 9,557 of DCIZ01000143.1, read as the reverse complement.
CAGCATCTGTCATTACGATGATCTTGTGGTAACGAAGTCGCTCTTCGCTAAATTCTTGCCCTATTCCGCATCCAAAAGCGGTTATCATGTTTTTTATCTCTTCGCTTTTTAGCATCTTGTCAAGTCCGGCTTTTTCTACGTTTAGAATTTTTCCTCGAAGTGGTAAGATAGCCTGAAAAGATCTGTCGCGTCCTTGTTTTGCTGACCCGCCTGCTGAGTCGCCCTCTACTAGGTAAATTTCGCACTCGCTTGGCTCTTTGCTTTGGCAGTCGGCAAGCTTTCCCGGAAGTGTCCCAACTGAATTTATGGCATCTTTTTTGCGTGTCAAGTCGCGTGCTTTTTTTGCTGCTTCTCTACCACGAGCGGCTATTAGTGCTTTGTTCATGATGGCTTTTGCTTCTATTGGGTTCTCTTCGAAGTATTTGTTTAAAACGTCAAAGACCATCTTTTGGACTATTGGGCGCACATATGAGCTACCCAGTTTGCCCTTTGTCTGCCCTTCAAACTGCGGTTCTGGCACTTTTACGCTCACTACGGCTATTAGTCCTTCTCGTATGTCTTCGCCTGTTATTTTCGTATCTTTTTCGCGTGCTGCTGCGTTTGCTATGACGTAACTGGTGATGGCACGAGTTAGCCCCATGCGAAAGCCCGCTTCGTGCGTTCCGCCGTCTGGCGTTTTTATGTTGTTTACAAAGCTAAGTAAATTTTCTGTGTAGCTCTCGTTGTAAAGCAAAGCAAAGTCTACTATGACGTCCTCTTCGCCACCGCTAAAAAAGACCGCTTTACTAACTGGTGCGACTTTGTTTAAGTCCTCTACAAAGCTTTTCAGCCCGCCGTCAAAGTGGTAGCTTTCGCTAAAACCATCACGCAAATCTTTAAAATTTATGGTTATTTTTGGGTTTAAGTAAGCCAGCTCTTTAAAGCGTTTTGCTAAAATTTCTCTGTTAAATTCAGTAACTTCAAAAATTTCATCATCTGGAAAAAACTCCACACAAGTGCCTGTTTTTTTTGTGTTTTTGATGGCTTCTAGTGGTGCTGTTGGCACGCCTTTTTCAAACTCTTGTCTGTGGACTTTGCCGTCTCTTTCTATGGTCAAAATGAGCTTTTTTGAGAGTGCATTTACTACGCTTACGCCCACGCCGTGAAGTCCACCACTAACTTTGTAGGTGTCTTTGTCAAATTTACCTCCAGCGTGAAGGACGGTTAAGACTACAGTAGCAGCAGATATCTTTTCTGTCGGGTGCATGTCTACTGGAATTCCTCGTCCGTTGTCTGTTATGATGGCTGAGCCCTCTCGTGTGAGCTCGACTGTTATGGTGTCGCAAAAGCCCGCCATCGCCTCGTCTATGGAGTTGTCCACCACTTCATATATCATGTGGTGAAGTCCGCTGACGTTTGTGTCGCCTATATACATTCCCGGTCTCTTTCTGACCGCCTCTAGCCCTTTTAGGACTTTTATGTTACTAGCTCCGTAGTTTTCCATTTTCTGCCTTTATTTTGCCATTAATATATCTGTAAATTCACCATTTTCGCCCGCTTCAAATTTGACTGGTGAGCCTTTGCCTTTAAATTTTAGCGTGAAGTTTTCGCCGTCTATGTTGCCTAAAAAGTCAAGTATGTAGCGGTTTTTTAGGACTATCGCAAATTCACTCTCAACACCTTTTACGCTATTTTCACAACGCAAAAACGCCTCTTCGCCATTTTCGCTTACACTCTCAAAAGCCACGCTTCCATCTTCGCTAAAAGAAATTTTTGTCTCTTCGCTTACGGCGTTTATAGCTTTTATGCCCTCTACAAATTCAGCTTTTGAAAGTTCTAGAGACTGTGTGTAGTCGCCCTGTCCTATCCTCTCGTAGTTTGGGTAAGTGCCGTTTATGATTTTTGTGAAAAATTCGAAATTTTGCCCTATAGCCATGAAAATGTTGTCATCGTAGTAAATTTCTATGGCAGTGTCTAAAAATATCTTTTGAATTTCAGGAATCGCTTTTTTTGGCACTATAAGCTGTTTTTTTATGCTAGAAGTGTTCTCTAAACGATATACATAAAGTGTCCGTGAGTCTGTTGCTACCAAATTTACAAACTCCTCTTTTATGTCTATCAAAGCGCCAGTTATCTCTTTTTTTGGGCTTGCCTGGTCTATGGCGTTTTGTATGCGTTTTAGGTTTTTACTAAGAGTAACGGCGTGAATGTTAAATTTGCTTTTTCCATCTGTTGAAGGAAAGGCTGGAAATTCATCTGCGTTTTGCACAGGAAGTTTGTATTTTAGGTTGTTTTGTTTTATGACTACTGCATTTTCGCTTCTCTCTAGTGTAATGTCGCCATCTTTTAGAATTTTAACGATGTTTAGTAGCTGTTTTCCGTTTACTACAAATTCACCATTTTCTTCTGTTTCGCACTCTGCTTTAAATGCTAGACCTATCTCGTTATCAGTAGCTGTAAGCGTAACCTCGCCATCTTTTGCCCTAACTAGCGTCTGCGAAGTTATGATGCTAGAGTCCTTTTTGTCTAAGTAGTTGTTCGTATTTGCGAGAATGATCTCCAAAACGTTTTTCTTAACAGAAATTTTCATTTTTGTTCCTTTGTCAAATTTAAATTTTTGTAGTTTTAGTTGTAGGTAGTGTGAAAATGTGCCAACACCGCCCAAACCCTTTTCCACACGGCAAATTCCATGTGAAACAAAAAGCCCGTTTTTCACACATGTTTTCACATCTTCTGTCTCGTTTTACTCTTAAGCTCCTCTATCTTTGCCTTAAAAAGACTGTCGTTTTCCATGTCTTTTTCTATCTTTTTGTTGTTTTTGACTATCGCCGTGTGGTCGCTCATGCCAAACGACTTTGCCAGCTGCTGCATCGTAACGTTGTTTATGAGGTTTTTTGCTAAGTATGAGCAAATTTGACGCGCTTTTATGGCTTGTTTTGTGCGTGTGCCGTCTGTTATGTCGCTAGGTTTTATGTTTAGGTCTTGAGAAACGATGCGAATGATGTCTTCTATGTCGACCTTTTCGCTAAATTCCTTGATTCTATCTTTTATGATATTTTTGGCAAATTCAAGCGTGATGCTCTCGCCCACCACCGCCGCGTGTGCGTTTATGGAGATGATGGCGCTTTGAATTTCACGGATGTTGTCGCCCATGTTTACGGCTATGTATTCTACCACATCTTTTGAGAGGTTGATGCCTTCGTTTTCACACTTGTTTCTGATGATGCAAATTTTCGTCTCTAAGTCTGGCGGCGTTATGTCGGTGCAAAGCTCCCACTCAAAGCGCGTTTTTAGCCGTCCGTCAAAGTTGTCAAGGAGTTTTGGCGGCTTGTCGCTCGTTAGCACCACAAAGCCGCCGCTGTCGTGAATTTCGTTAAATGTGTGAAAAAATTCCTCCTGTGCCTTGTCGCCACGCCCTAAAAACTGAATGTCGTCTATGAGAAGCACATCGCAACTCCTGTAACGCTCTTTAAATTTAGACATGGTGTTGCCCGAAATGTTTTTCACAAAGTCGTTCATAAACTGCTCAGCGCTCATAAAAAGCACCTCTCTACCCTGCTCCATGCATGAGTTGCCGATGGCTTGCAAAAGGTGCGTTTTACCTAGTCCTGTTGAGCCGTAGATGAAGACTATTTTGTAGGCTTTTTCTGGAGTGTGAGCTATGGCGTGGCACGCGCTAAAAGCGACCTGGTTGCTACTGCCGACCACGAAATTTTCGAAAGTCAAATTTGGGAGGAGTTTTAGGCTAGTAGCTCGAATGTTTTTCATGTTTATGTTTTTGGCTATCTCGTTTTTTTCCTCTCTTGTCGTGATCTTCACTTCTGGTTTTACGCCATCTTTTATCTCAAAAAACTCCGCCAATTTTTCTGCATATTTTGTCTGTGCAAATCTAGCCACCAAAGTACTCGGCGCTACAAAGATCTTTAAAGTTTGAGTCGATGCTGCCTCGTCTAAGTAAATTTGTTCTATGTAGTTTTCTAGCTCAACTCTTGTAATAAACCTGCTCATGTAAGCGATAATCTCTTTCACACCAATGCCTTTTAAACCTAAAAAATAAACGCCATTTTAGCGAATTTTTTGTTTAATTTTGCTTAAAATAGCAAATTTGCCTCTGTGTTTTAATGTCCACAAGAGTTTTAACAACTATGAAACATTTTGTAAATTCACATTTTATCACACTAGTTTCACATTAGCTAAATTTATGTTAAAGTGCGGTATAATAAGCTTTTCACAAAATGTTTTCACATTGTGAAAACGGTGTGAAAACTATATGTGAAAATAAAATATTATATTAAAAGGTTTTAAAAATGCTGATTCTAGGCGTCGATCCGGGCACTACAAACTGCGGTTATGCGGTCATAAAAAAAGAGGGAAACAAGAGAAGTATCGTTGAGGCTGGGCTTGTTAAAATTCGAGAAAAAGAGCTGCAACACATCATCGTTGAGCTTTGTGAAGGGCTGGACTTGGTCTTTAAAAACCACGCCATTGACAGCGTAGCAGTCGAAAATATCTTTTACGCCTACAATCCACAGACGGTGCTAAAACTGGCACAATTTCGCGGCGCACTCGCACTGAAAATTTTGCAAGTTCACGGAAATTTTGCCGAATACACGCCTTTGCAGGTCAAAAAAGCAGTAACTGGCAAGGCAAAAGCGACAAAAGAGCAAGTTTCGTTTATGGTGAAAAAGATGCTAGGAATCACAAAAGAGATAAAACCGCTGGACGTAACAGACGCCATCGCCATCGCACTAACGCACAGCTTTTACGTGAAAGGGTAAAAATTAAGCGGGTAAAAAAGTCAAAACAAGCGAAGCGCTTTTTGCGAAGCAAAAATGTTTCTTTAAATTCATAAAAAAGCAAATTTTCACAAATTCNNTTCCGTTTTCCGCATTCCGTTTTCTGTTTTCCGTTACCGCCGTCATTCTGAGGAAGCGTAAGCGGCCCGAAGAATCCCTTGCCTGGCAAGGGATAAGAATCTCCAAATTCACGAAAAAGCAAACTTGACGATTCTACCCGCTCAAAAGGCGGGGGATTCTTCGGTCGCTAAACGCTCCCTCATAATGACGGCGGTAACGGAAAACGGAGTGCGGAAAACGGAAAACGGAATTTATCAAAATTCGCTTTTTCGTGAATTTGAAGATTTTACTCGTTTAAAAGGCGAGGGATTCTCCCTTTCTTAATCTTTACGAATGACGGCGTGAAACGCAAATTCGGTTTTTCGGTTTTCCGCATTTTTGCGTTTCACACTTTGGCACATTAAGCCTTATCTTTTAGCTTGTCTAAATTTTGTTTCACAAACTCGCAAAATTCAGTTTGCTCCAAAATTCGCTTGTTTAGCTTTGCTTTGCACTCTTTGCCCAGCTCGCACAAAACTTTTCTGTTCTCTATTGACTGAGATTTGTCTAGCTTTCGCAAGATTCCGTTTAGCTCATGCTCTTCGCTGAAATTCACTAGTTCGCTGTCTTTTTTCAACATTTTCTTTTCCTTTTTGTAAATTTTTAATTTTAGCCCACTCTCTAACTAATCTTTGTTTATAAAATTTAAGTATAGCGAATTTTTTGTAAAAAGCTAACACTTTTTTGTAGTCCCGCCATTATTTTCTTTTCACTAAAGTTCAAAGAAAATGATGGCGGGACGGGAGGACGGGGGCTTTCGCCCCTGCGACCCCATCATTTTTTGCTTCGCTTTTAAATATATTAACACAGATTAAAATAGTTAAAGAACTAAATTTAGTTTCTGTTTAGGCAGTTTAAGTCCTCAAACGCCACAAGCAAGCGTTTTACCATGCTCTCCTCGCCACTTCGCAAAAATTTTCGTGGGTCGTAGTATTTTTTGTTTGGTTTGTCCTCGCCCTCTGGGTTGCCTATCTGCCCTTGCAAATACGCCCTGTTTGCCGCCTCGTAAGCCCTTACGCCGTCCCAAAACGCCCACTGTGTGTCTGTGTCTATGTTCATCTTTACCACGCCGTAGCTCACCGCTGCTTTTATGTCGGCTAGCTCGCTACCGCTTCCGCCGTGAAAGACAAAGTTTACTGGCTTCTCTTCGCTCAAACCAAATTTATCTTTGACAAATTTTTGCGAATTTTTAAGAATCTCTGGTCGTAAAACGACATTGCCCGGTTTGTAAACGCCATGAACATTGCCAAAGCTAGCAGCGATGCTAAAGTGCGAGCTGATCTTTGAAAGCTCATCAAAAGCTAGTGCCACGTCTTCAGGCTGCGTGTATAGAAGTGCGTTATCTACGCTTGTGTTGTCCACGCCGTCCTCTTCGCCGCCCGTTACGCCTAGCTCTATCTCGAGGTGAATGCCTAGCGGCGCAAGACGCGTTAGGTAGCTTTTGCAAATGTCTAAATTTTCACGCAACGGCTCTTCGCTTAAGTCTAGCATGTGTGAGCTAAAAAGTGGCATTTTTACTAGCGAAAAACGCTCCTCGCTCGCACTCACCAGCCCATCTACCCACGGAAGAAGTTTTTTTGCGGCGTGGTCTGTGTGAAGCACGGTTACTACGCCGTAAGCTAGCGCCACTTTGTGAATGAAAGCCGCTGCGGCGATGCCGCCCCAAACCGCGCCGTCCGGGCAGTTTTTGCCCGCAAAAAAGCCCGCGCCGCCGTTACTAAGCTGCAAAATGACAGGCGAATTTGCCTTTGCCGCCGCCTCAATGACCGCAACTGCCGAGTTGCTACCCACGACATTTACTGCTGGTATGGCAAAGCCTTCACTCTTTGCGTGAGCGTAGAGTTTGGCGAGGTCGTCACCAAAGATAACGCCAGGTTTTAAAAAATCTTTAACACCCATTTTTTGTCCTTTACTTAAATTTGAAAATGCGTATTATACTAAAATATAGCTAAATTTAGCAAGTGTGTTTAAAAAAAGCTAAAACAACGCCAGCTTACGCAAGCGGTGCTAATGACGGCGTTTATTTAATGTTTCGTGTGAAACTTTTTGTGAAAAGTTTTTTGAAAAATTTGTGTGAAAATGAATTTGTGAAAAGAAAAAAAGTCGGGGGAACGACCCCCGAAAGTTAGTAGTATAGTAGTAAATTTTTTGAGATTTTGTTGGTCAAACCTCTTAATACCGAAAGTTTTGAAAAAACCTCCAAAACGTGAGATGCTGCGTCCATCTCAAAACGTGAAGTTTTGTGAAAACCTCCAAAACGTTTAGGCGTTTCCGCTACTAGAAGTTGTATTGTGCTTGTAGTCGGAAGTCATTTCTTTTAGCATCGTCGATTTTCATGTTAGACCAAAATCCAGAGAAACTGAGCTTTTTAGAGTGTTGGTAAGATAGACGTCCTACGATCTCTTGCGCCGTTTCTTTTACACCATCGTCTATAGTGCCACGCACATACTCAGCTCCTACGCCAAATTTGCCCAAAAATTTGTAAGCTGCTGTTACATAGAAGTATTGGTTTTTGCCATAGAAGCCGTTGTAACCAGTCATTGCTTTGTAACCAGTCAAGAGGTTTTGACCAGCTCGCAAAAATTTGCCGCTATCTTCAAGCGCTACAGCACCCACTTTGCCTTTGTCTGTAGAGAAATTTACATAGCCTGCTCTAAGTGCAACTCCAGAGAATTTTGCACTAAGCTCAGCGCCGTAGTATTTTGAGTCGCCTAGACCTGCCATGAACCAATCTTTATCGTTAGCTTTGTTTGCAGAAGCCTGGAGTTTAAAGCCTAGTGCTGCATCGCCACCGAGTGCGAAGTTTCCAGCTACTTCGCCAACTACTGCCCAGTTTAGAACTTTGTCTAGTCTAGCACCCCAAATTTGAAAGTCGATAGGGTTAAAGCTACCGATGACCGCCGCACCGTAGAGGTTGTTTTGAGAGACAGTTGTGCCTTCTTTGTTAATGATGACATCCCTAAGCTTAAAATCACTATCTTTTTCTAGGTTATCCATAGCAAGTGCTGCAAAAGTAAGACCAGCTACATCTGTGTTTACAAGCTTAATACCCGTTCCTACCATGTCATCTGTAAAGAAAGTGCCTAGCGTTTGGCGACCGAAAGTGATGTCTGTGCCACCTACTTTGTAACCAGCGTAGTATCTTCTGATGTCAAAGCCTGTGTTGCCAAGACTTTTTTCTTCTGCTTGATTATTTGACCAAGCACCAGTGTTTGAAACGCCACCATCTACATGGTCGCCACTTGTGTCAAAGCTGTCATACATAAAGCCCAAAACGCCGTAGAAGTTGTCGTCAAATTTTACTTTGAAGTCGCCTTCTGTTGTAAAGCGGTGTTTAGCAGTTGTGCCAACTTTATCCAAAGTCCCACTGTCATACCTGTATCTAGCGTAACCGCTAAAATCAACGCCCTTAATAGCATCTTCAAAGCTAACAGCAAAAGCTGAGCTTGTCAATGCGCCTGCTGCAACTGCAGCTGCCAAACTAAGTTTCATTAGTTTCATTGTAATCTCCTTGTAAATATTTAGGTAGCAAATTTTATTTATTTTTTGCTTAAAGATTGTTGAAATAGCATTAGGTCATCTCAAAAAACTATTTAACTAAAATTTGAGTGGCTCGCTTTTTTGTTTGTTTTTGCATATTTTTACCTTAAAATTCGTCAAATACGATAGTATTTTCCTCATTTTAAGAAAAAAATCTGCTAAAAACACTCCAAAAAATCAAGCCAAACTAGTTTTAGAGATGACCTTAAATTTGAAAAACTTTTGCTATTTTGTAAGAGGTTTGTTAGAAAATAATAACTAAAAAGAGTAAAGAAAAAGTTTAAACGTCCAAAACGGCTTAAAAAAAAGCAAAGCGCCCGAACAAAAGGCGCTTGACTAATTTATTTTGAAAGGAGCAATTTTAAAATGCAGGTGAATTATAATTCACAAAGGTTAATGAACGGTTACAACACGCAAGAATTTTGCAAAAATTCTCGCAAATTTCGCAGAAAACTTCCCTAAACATCATAACTCTCCGCACTTTGCCACCTTTTGTAAAGATCATTTTTAACACCAAGCAGGTCAAAAAATTTACCTACAAAGAAATTTTCCAGCTCGTCTAAATTTGAAACGCCAGAGTAAGCGGCAAAAACGGGCGGTGCTACCATCACGCCTTGTGTCGAGAGCTCCCACATCTGCTTTAAAGCCACAGCGTGTAACGGCATCTCGCGCACAGCCAGCAGTAGTTTTCGCCTCTCTTTTAGCATGACGCTAGCGGTGCGAGTGAGCAAGTTGTCAGCGATGCCGCAAGAAATTTTTGCTAGCGAATTTGTGCTACACGGCACGACTGCCAAAGCCTCCCAAAGAGATGAGCCGCTAGCGGGGCTTTCGTGAATTTGTGTGAAAATTTCGCACTCGTTTAGGAGGTTTTGCAAATTTGTTTCACACTCAAATTTGGCACTAACTAGCGCGTTTTGCGTAAAGATGACACCCACTTCGCAGCCGTGTTTTTTCGCTAAAAGTGCCGTTTTTACGCCGAGCCTCGTGCCACTTGCACCTGTGATTCCAACAAGAAGTTTCACGGAGATTCCTTTTTTTAAATTTGGTTTTTGCAGAACCATAAATTTTTGGTAAAAAGCTAACGCTTTTTTATTTGTCCCGCCGCCGTTTTCTTTTTTGATAAATCTCAAAGAAAAACGGCGG